>CALAIO010000169.1 GCA_937923355.1 uncultured Rhizobiaceae group bacterium
GGTGCAGGGCGCGGTATAGGCTTTGAAATGGCACGTCAGGCAATTGATAAAGGCTGGAATGTCATTGGTTCTGTTCGCTCGGTTGAGGCGCAGCGTGAGTTGGCTCAAAAACTACCACAAATGGCTGTTTTGAATTTCGATGTAACTGACCATGTTGCAATAGAAAAAATCGCCAATGCGTTTCATTCGCCAATAGATGTGCTGGTCAATAATGCTGGTGTTATCGGGCCTGAAACTGATAGGCAAACAACCTTGAATATGGATTTTGAAGGCTTTGCAAAAACGCTTGAAACAAATGTTCTTTCGCCTTTGAAAGTTACTCAGATTTTCCTTCCACTGCTTAAACAGGGCAATAATCCGCGAATAATCAATATTTCATCCAAGATGGGGCGTATGGAATTTTCTGCTTCAGACAGGATTGCCTACCGGGCAAGCAAGGCAGCATTGAACAAAATTACACAAGCGCTTGCAACGGATTTAAAATCGGAAGGTGTATGCTGTATTTCAATGCACCCGGGTTGGGTTCAGACAGATATGGGAGGTGCTGAGGCTGATATCACTCCACAAGAGAGTGCAGCGGGAATTCTCAATGTAATTCAATCAATTACACTTGAAGACACTGGTAAATTCATCGATTGGGATGGAACGCCAAGAAGTTGGTGAGTCTCAATAATTAATCGAAATTGTTGACAACCTAAGAATCGATTCAAAACCCAGTAATATCTGGTCTAAACTGTCAAAAGCAGGGTTTAGAAACTAAACTTTAACGTACCCAGTACTGCTTTGTTATGATCAAGTGTAGCAGCAAATTATTGGCATTTATCCTATTGGCATCATTTATGATTTTGCCAACGGTTTCCTATGGGCAAGTTGTAAATGGTGATTTTAGTGCTGGTGCAACAGGGTGGACAGATGTTTCACCTGGAACAACGGATAGTAATGTTTTTACTGGTGGAAACTTAGTCTCCACCGCCAATGATATAGGGGCAACTACAACGGGACCAAATCTTCAAACTTTTGGGCAACAAACATTCACAGCTGCTGACCCAGGATTTCTGAGTTATCTATTGGTTAGTTACACAACAACAGACATTGGTGACTTTGATTTTCCGATTGTAATTATAGATGGAACAACCTTTCGCATTACCGCTGCAGGCAATCTTGTCGCTGGGCCACCCGCTATTAATAATGGTAGTCCTGTAACAAATGTATCAGGATCAACAACACTAACCGCAGGTTCACGTACTATTGGGTTTGGTGTGCAGACTTTGGATTCAGGTTTTGGCCCGGGCATAGCAACTTGGGACGATATTGAGTTTCAGGAAATTACTCAATCGCCAGGTGGGCAAACTACTCTTGAAAACAACCCTTTGACGCTATCGGGTGTCAATGCGCCTGCAACAGCTACAAATACTACAGCAACCATTTCAATCACGCTTTCAGTAACAAATGGAATTTTAAATCTTGGGTCTCCGGGCTCAGTTACTGCAACAGGGGATGGGACTTCAACAATTACCTTTACAGACACACCTGCCAACATAAATGTGGCAATGGATGGGTTAATTTATACACCCAACTTAAATTTTTCTGGTGCCGATACACTCGTTTACACAGCAAGTAGTGGAGGCATAACAGACACGGATAATATTCCGATAAACGTCACTCCAGGTACGCGCACGATGAGTGTAACGAAAGAAGCTAATTTCACAACAAATGTAGTTGTGGGGCAGGAGATTACTTATACGTATCGCGTTATCAATACTGGTGATCAGGTTATTAGTAATGTCACCCTGTCAGATGCGCATGGCGGTTCGGGACCTGCACCTATTCCTGGCGGTGAAACTTTATCGAATGATAGTCTTCCAGCAGGCGACTCTTTAGACAGCGCACTGGACTCGTCCTGGGATACGCTTGCACCTGGTGATGAAGTCACTTTCACAGGGAATTATATCGTTACGCAAAGCGATATTGATACGTTGCAGTAATCAGTTTTGTTTATTCTAATTGTGATATTATAATTTGATAGAAGATTCGAAATTTAAATATTAATACATAAATTATTTATGTTTGGGGGACTCTTTACATGTTCGGAAAACCAGAGGTAGCTGCGACCGCATCCGAAGAGAAAGGCTTTTCTTTTTCAGGTAGTGCCAAAGAATATTTTGGCATTTGGATTGTTAATCTTCTGCTTAGTATTGTAACGCTTGGCATTTATACAGCATGGGCAAAAGTTCGCCGACTTCGTTATTTTTATGGCAATACCTGGCTGGATAGCCATAACTTTGAATACCATGCTAAACCAACACAAATTTTGATAGGCCGTGTAATCGTTCTCGGTGTTTTGATCATTGTGAATGTCGTATCAAATTTTTTCCCGCTTTTTGCTTTTCTTGTTCTTATTCCATACATGATTGTTTTGCCGTGGTTGTTAAACAAAGCAATCTCGTTCAATGCGCGCATGACGAGTTATCGAAACGTGCATTTTAATTTTAAAGGTTCCTATGGTTCAGCATTTTGGGTTTTTGTTGTCTTGCCTTTGCTCGTTCCTATCGTCGTATTAGCGCTTGGCGCTTTGATGTATTTTTCAACCACTGCCAGCCCGGCCGGGTATGGAGCATCTGCACTAATGTTTCAGAACATTTTTAGCATCATGGTGCTGTTAATTGTTTTTGTGATCGCTCAAATTGCAATCATTCCTTATATTTCCAAAAAGGTGAATGAATACATCGGTAATCGTACTCGCTATGGCTCAGCGGAGTTTGCCACCGATATGCAGCTTTCTGCTATCTACAAGAATCTCGGTATCGTATTATTGTGCGTAG
>CALAIO010000170.1 GCA_937923355.1 uncultured Rhizobiaceae group bacterium
CCTGCACGGCCTGCAATATCGTTTTTAAAATACAATAAATACAAACAGGACGCGGCTGCTAAGCCTGCTAATATCCAGTCATATATGGGAACGCTATCGCGGGAACTTGACTTAAATAATGGATAGGCAAGCATTGCCAAAATCAATGCGAAAGCAAGGTGAACCTGACGCGCCTCTTGGTTGTTAAAAACCAGATTAATGCCAGTAAGCGTAGTGAGTGTGAAAGGAATGCTGGAAGCAATATAGATTTGAAAAACTGCCCAGATAAAAGCTATTGCGAGAATAATTCTACCAGCAAGACCTTTTGCGTTTCTAGCGCCTGTTTCAACCTCTGCGACCATCAGGTCAACATCAGCATCTACTTTTGTTTGTGCCGCTTCCTTTGCCATTCTTTATCTCCCCACACGAGTTTTGACTTCTTTTATAATTAAAAAAGCCGGACAATTTTCATTGCCCGGCTACTTGCGTCAGATTATTTCCAACCGCGTTCCTTGTAGTATTTCAACGCACCAGCATGAAGCGGTGCAGAAAGACCATCATTAATCATTTCTGTTTCTTTAAGATTTGCAAAAGCTGGGTGTAGCTTTTTGAAATCATCGAAGTTTTCGAAAACAGCCTTTACAAGCGTATAAACAACTTCTTCTGAAACATCCGCAGATGTGATGAAGGTAGCGCCAACACCAAATGTGTTTGTATCACCATCTGTTCCACGGTATGTCCCACCTGGAACAGTTGCTTTACGGTAATAAGAGTTATTACCAACCAGCGTATCAATTGGTCCGCCTTCTACAGAAACAAGTTCAACATCACATGTTGTAGCAGCTTCTGTGATTGCAGCTGCAGGGTGACCAATTGTGTAGATCATTGCATCAATTTTGCCATCACAAAGTGCTTGCGCCATTTCTGAACCTTTAAGTTCAGAAGCTAATGCGAAGTCTGACATCTGCATGCCAAAACCTTCCATTACAACTTCTGTTGTAGCGCGTTGACCAGAACCTGGGTTACCAACATTTACTTTTTTACCTTTAAGGCTTTCAAAACCTGTTACGCCTGCGCCTTTGCGCGCAACAAGAGTGAATGGCTCAGGGTGCACAGAAAATACTGCACGTTCTTTTTCAAAAGGACCCTGGTCAGCGAACTTTGAAGTACCTTTATATGCGTGATACTGCCAATCAGATTGAGCAACACCGAATTCCAGTTCACCTGCACGTACTGTGTTGATGTTGTAAACAGAACCACCTGTTGATTCTACAGAACAGCGAATGCCATGCTCTTTACGGTTCTTATTGACCATACGGCAAATTGCACCGCCTGTTGGGTAGTAAACGCCAGTTACGCCGCCTGTACCAATTGAGATGAACTGTTGTTCAGCTGCAATACCTGCTGTTGGCGTAAGTGCTGTTGTAGCAAGTAACGCAAAGCCTGCGAGTAATTTTTTCAATTTTCTTCTCCCTTGAATTCTGATTTCATAATCAAATTATTATGAATTTTAGAAGGGTATTTAACCCTTACTACCAAGACATTTTTGTCTTGGAATAGACCATGCTAGTTCAAAAAAAGAGAGTCAGCAACAGGGATATCTCGAAAAACTAGTTTCGAATTTCCGATAGACAGAAACTATGACGACTTAAATTCTTTAGTGATGGATTGCGTATGTTCACCAATTTCTGGGGTGCGCGAGGCATCGTAATCAGCTTCATTCGACCACTTCACAGGATGCGCCGAAAGCATCATACTAGCTCCTTTTGCATTCCTAAATTCAGCCTGAGAAAAGGCTTTATGCGTGGCTAAATCCGAAGCTTCGTTCAAGGCTCCATAGGCGATGCCTGCTTCTTGTAGTTTCGATTGAAATTCTAAAGAAGTAAATTTTGAAGTAAGAGCCGTTATCTCATTTTCCAGTTGCTCACGGTTTAAAACACGCAGATTATTAGATATGTATTTTTCATTCTCAAACAACGCTTCAGAGCCAAGCGCCTTTTTACATAGGCGCTCCCATTCCCGTTCGTTTTGAATAGAAATCAACACAAGCTTTCCATCGGCACATTCAAATGCACCATAGGGCGTAATCGAAGGATGACGAAGTCCTTCTGGTTTTGGCGCACCATCTCCATATTCTGCATGAATGAAGGGAACCGCCATCCAGTCGGCTGCGACATCAAAAAGAGAGATGGATATTTCATCCCCTTTGCCTGTTATTGAACGCTTTAAAATAGCTTCAAGAATACCACTATAAGCAGTCATGCCAGCGCCAATATCACAGACAGATACTCCAATTCTGCCAGGAGCCTCTGGACTACCAGAGACTGATATTAACCCACTCTCAGCTTGAACTAATAAATCATAAGCAGGTTTCTTTGAGACTTTCCCTTCCATGCCATAACCAGAGATATTACAAATAATCAGCTTTGGATTAGCGGCATGTAATGCTTGTGTTGAAAAGCCTGCTCGCGCTAACGCCCCAGGCGAAAGGTTTTGAATAAGCACGTCTACTTTTTTCAATATCTTCCATAAGAGTTTGGAGCCTTCTTCTGATTTGAAATCGAGGCAAAGAGATTCCTTACCCTGATTAAGCCAAATGAAATAGGAACTTTCGCCTTTTGCAGCCTTATCATAACCGCGTGCGAAGTCTCCTTCCTCACGCTCTATTTTGATAACCCTTGCACCTGCCTGAACCAGACGAGCAGAACAAAATGGTGCAGCAACCGCTTGCTCTATCGCAACAACAAGTAATCCTTCAAGCGGCTTCATGGTATAGTCCTAAAAGCTGCGAGGCATGCCAAGCACATGCTCACTTAAGTAGGAAAGTATCAAATTTGTTGAGATAGGAGCAATTTGGTAAAGTCGTGTCTCGCGTAATTTTCGCTCTATGTGATATTCTCGGCTCATGCCAAATCCCCCATGCGTTTGAAGACAGGTATCACCCGCTTTCCAGGACGCATCCGCAGCCAACATTTTTGCCATATTAGCCTCTGCACCACACGACTTGCCTTCATCAAATAAACGAGCTGCTTTTTCAACCATCAAATTTGCCGCTTCAGTTTGCGCATAATTCTGCGCAATGGGAAAAGCGACACCTTGATTTTGGCCAATCGGACGGTCAAATACAACGCGCTCATTGGCATAGGCCTTAGCTTTATCAATGAAGTATCGCGCGTCGCCAATACACTCGGCACCAATTAAAATACGCTCAGCATTCATGCCATCCATGATGACCCTGAACCCCTTGTGCTCCTCGCCCAGAAGGTTTTCTGCAGGCACTTCAAAATTATCA
>CALAIO010000171.1 GCA_937923355.1 uncultured Rhizobiaceae group bacterium
GGCATTCAAGCCAATTGGCAAGGCAGGCATTAAAATATGTTGCCCGTGCCAAACACCAACAATCAAAGGTTGTTGCGGTGTAAGCGTGTCCAGAACATCTGCTGGCTCAACCACAATCTTGTTGGTTCTGCGCACCCACTCGAGATACCATATCATCAGACGTGACGTTGCTTTCAGTGCAAACTGACTTTGGCCAATGTTACGCCAAAATTGGCGTAAGCGTTTTTTGCGCTTTGGGCGTGCAGGTTTTACGGGTTCAACCATTTTTTTGAAGCTTCGGTCTTAACCGAATTTTCCATCCCCGTCCGGGTCAAGCAGTTTGTGCATGTGCACGATAAAATAACGCATGTGTGCGTTGTCTACTGTCTGTTGCGCCTTGGACTTCCAAGCCAATGCAGCCTGCTCGTAATTTGGATAGATGCCAACGATATCAAGCTCGTCCAGATTACGAAAATTAACATGTTCCAAATCTTCCAGCTCACCGCCAAAAACCAAATGTAATAACTGTGTATCGTTATTGTCACTCATAAGTCTCTCCATCATGGGATTTATAAAATTCTAGGTGTTTAATGAAGAAAACCAGCTTGTTTCGCAAGTGCGAATATTTCTTCATAACGGTTGTTATGGGTCGCTATGAGTGCAGGTGCATGAACTTTCTCTTGATTATAGCTAAGCATGGCTTGTTTATCGTTAGTTAAACGACAGCCTGCTTCTTCTAGGATAAGATCTGCTGCAGCAATATCCCACTCACTGGCACCTGCTCTTGCAAAAGCACCATCAAGCTCTCCAATTGCAACCAAAGCAAGACGATAGGCAAGAGATGGAATAAAATCCATCACTGCAAACGGAGCATCAGGCAAATCTTTCATTGTTTCGATCAGTTTTTTTGAACCGGTAACCAGCGGTTTTACTGTCCGATGCTTCTTTTCAAAAGGCGTGCCTATGAGTTCAAGCCCTTGGCCTTTGCTCGCAAGAAATGTTCTTTCAAGCGCAGGGCAATGCAAAATCGCTTCTATGGGTTTGTTGTTCTCTACAATGGCAATTGAAATACACCATTCATCGCGCCCATCAATAAAGCCGCGGGTGCCGTCAATAGGGTCAGCGATTACAACACGGTCGCACTTTAGTCTTTCAACATTGTCTTCAGTCTCTTCAGACAACCAACCATAATCAGGCCGTGCCTGCAAAAAATTCATACGCAGATAATCGTCAATTTCCTTATCCGCTTGCGAGACAGGTGAATTGCCTTGTTTGTACCAGACCTGATTGTCTGATTTGAAATACTTTAAACCGATTTCGCCAGCTTTCAGAGCCAATTCCAAAAGCAAAGCTGCATCAGCAGTACGTGAATTATTTGCCACCAATCGTCATTCCTTCCAGAAGAAGCGTTGGCGCATTTGTACCATATTTAAATTCAAGATCAGATGCTGGTGTCATGTTCATGAACATTTCTTTAAGATTGCCTGCTATGGTAATCTCTGCAACGGGAAAGGCGATTTCGCCATTTTCAATCCAGTAGCCTGATGCACCTTTGGAATAATCACCTGTTACCATGTTAATGCCATGACCAATCGTTTCTGTAAGCAAGAGACCTTCTTTGATTGAAGCTATCATGTCTTCGGCACTTTGTTCGCCAGCTTCCATGTAACAGTTAGTCGTAGAAGGATGCGTACCAGAACCACCTCTGGATGCACGTCCATTGGTTTTTAAATCCAGTTCACGAGCGGTTGCGCTGTCCAAAAGCCAGGTTTGCAAGATACCATCTTCAACCAGATTCAGTTTTTCATTTGCCACACCTTCACCGTCAAAAATCTTTGAACCTGATTTGCGAACCATGTGCGGATCATCAATAATATTGATCGACTTCTTGGTAATTTGTTTGCCCATCATGTCTCGAAGAAAACTTGTCTTGCGCGCAACGGATGAAGCGTTAATGGCATTTGAAAGAGAACCAAGAAGTGCAGCTGAAACACGTCGATCAACAATAATAGGATAAGCGCCTGATTTAATTTGGCGAGGTTTTAGACGTTTGACAGCACGCTTGCCAGCTTCCCTGCCGATGCCTGCTGGGTCCTTCAAATCATCAAGATAAATGGCGGTATCATATTCATAGTCCCGTTCCATCCCGGTGCCTTCGCCTGCTGCAAAAGAACCCACGATTGAAAAGCCTGAACGTTCGTAACTGCCAGTAAAGCCATCCGAGGTTGCCAGTACAAATCCTGAAGTGCCCCAGCTTGCATTTGATCCCATGGATTTTGTGACACCTTCAACGCCAAGACCTGCTTCTTCTATTTCAAGAGCGAGCTTTTCCATGTGCGCTGGGCTGGCTTCGGTTTTGTCGTATAGATCAAGTTTTGCAATTTTTGCTTCAATGTCAGCTTGCGGGAAAAGCTTGTCTTGATCTGCCAGACCCTGAAACGGATCTTCCGGAGAAACTTTTGCCATGGCAACAGCACGTTCAGCCAAGGTTTTTGGATCATTTTTTGTATTTGATGTGACGCTTGCTATCTTTTTGTCACAAAAGACGCGTAAGTATAAGGCATCGGACTCAGAGCGGTTGCTATTCTCAACAGCACCTTCGCGAATTCCAACGGTTAAGGAATTACCGCTTGCAACCACCACATCACAAGCGTCAGCTCCGGCCTCCTTGGCCAGAGTGACCAGTTTATGGGCTTCAGTTTCAAGCTTTTTGAGATCGTTCATAATATTTTGCCACAAATGAAAGGAAATTAGTGAGACACTATTTTAAACAAACACATAAGCCTCTAAGGTTGCCGAAGCAAGGTACGAAAACCTTAGAAGAACATATTGATATTTTTTTATTGAAGGGAGAAGCAAAATGGCAGTAGACGCAACTCCTGAAATTTATACCCAAGCAGTCCTGCTATTGGGGGCAGGTGTGCTGGCGGCTCCCATTTTCAA
>CALAIO010000172.1 GCA_937923355.1 uncultured Rhizobiaceae group bacterium
GATGATTTGCCTGGAAGTACCAGTCCATTGCACCAGCATAAGCTTGGCCTTTCGAGAGACCAGTGCCTCAGAAACCGTAGGATCGCGCAGCGCACCCGCAAGACCGTTCATCTGAAGCGCATATTCATCGCGGTCAACAGAGCCGGAGATATCGACAGTTAGAGCAAGTGCAACTTCGCAGGCACGGGCCAAATTTGTAAAACCTTGACAAAAAATAATTATTACAACAGCTAAAAATTTAGTTGGAACCATTAAGAGCACTCTTCATAAAATAAACTATTTCAGTTTATGTAAGACTATAAAGAGGTCAACTCACTTATACGATAGGATATTGTGTTGATTATTACGTATAGTAACGTATAGATAATTACATGCTTATACTTCGCAAAAATCCCACTTATGATAAAACAATCGTAAAGTCTGATATATTCAAAATAAAAGATGCTAACGCTATTTTTCTCAAAGATAATGAAATTTCTAAAAAACTTACATTACCTTATGCAATTTTGGCTTCATTCAATGGCTTTCAATTATCAAATGCTTTTGATTTTTTTAATTTGGTTGAACGATATCACACTTCCAAAAAAGAAACTGCATTCAGTTTTTATAAAGAAGTCATAGATGGGCTACGCCATTTTGGTAATGAAGAATATGCAAAAGTCTTTGAAAATTATGTTACTTTGGTCAAAAATACTACTGTTTATGAAATCGAATATGATCCAGATGATTCAATAAAAGCAAAATCATCTAGCGTGCAGAGCAAGTTAGATGAGCTAAATGTAGAAGCCAACAAAATTAGTAATTCGATTGATATCAAACAACTTGTTTCTAAAATCTATACTGAGTTAGATGCCAAACTCGTAAATCAAGATGAGTTTGACGAATATTGGATAAATCAAATTGTTCTATCAAAAGACTATAAAGAAATGGCGAAAATTGGCCGTCAGCAAGGCATGGCGCGCAAAAGGCGTTTCGAACATTGGCAAATTCAAGACATGCGCGCAAACGATCTTGAATGGCAATTTGATATTTGGCAAGCACCTATGGGTAACATGGATAACCACTTCTACGATTTTGCGCAAACCAACAAAGGATTAGTAAGGCTTTCTTCTGGTCAAGGTATGCAAAAACAGTTGCTTATACACTCTTGGCCGGATTTGGAAATCCTTATTGATACTAGAGAAGATAGAGCGCCTAATCTTATAAATCAGACGGAAGCTAAAGCAGCTAAAGCAATTATAAATAATATGATAGCAGGAACTCAGAAAATCAGTTCATTAAACGATAAATTTAGTTTTGCTAAATCATTCTCAACAATTGTGAAAGGCTTCAGCCCTATTGCAATCTGGCACATCGGGTATGGCTTAGGTAACTTAGGCGCATCGAATAAAATGCTTGTAAACGCGTTTTTATACGCAATATTCTCTATTATCGTATTATTTGTGACTGGGTACTTTATTACACAATCTCAAATTATAAATTCTTTGATTTACGGGCCATATGGAATATTGCATACGCCTCTAGCACTCTTAATAGTATTCCTATCAATTAATATAATATGCTTTTCATTTTGGCGCATAATCATGATGTTCGGGTTATATATCGGAACATTTAAACGTGCGCTTTACGGCTTTTCTGGCAGCACAAACTTACCAAATACAGGCCATACAAATTTCATCATGAAATTATTCGGAAAGAAGTGAACGCAAGCAAGTTGTTCAACTTGCTTGCGGTAAAACTTAACCACGCAAATCAGGCGGTGTTGCTTCTTCTACGAGACCTGCGATTGCGTCATCCAAACTCATCGACGTTTGGTCTTTCGAACCCAAACGACGAATGTTTACGCTTTGCTCTTCTGCTTCTCGCATGCCGCAGACCATGATGACCGGCACTTTGGCCAGTGAGTGTTCACGCACTTTGTAGTTGATTTTTTCGTTGCGTGTATCAACCTTGGCTTGCAGGCCAGCTTTCTTGAGTTTGGCCACAACCTCATGCGCGTAATCGTCTACTTCACCTGTGATGGTAGCAACAACCACTTGCTCTGGTGCCAACCATAACGGGAAGTGACCTGCGAAGTTTTCGATCAGAATACCTAAAAAGCGCTCCATCGAACCACAGATTGCGCGGTGAATCATGACCGGTTGTTTCTTGTTGCTGTCGCTATCGATGTAGAATGCGCCAAAACGTTCAGGCAAATTAAAGTCAACTTGTGTCGTGCCACATTGCCAGGTACGGCCGATGGCATCTTTCAGAGTATATTCAAACTTGGGGCCATAAAAAGCGCCCTCACCTTCATTGATGCCCGTTTTGATTTTGCCGCCTGATTGTTCTTCTATGGTTTTAAGAACATCAGTCATAATCTCTTCTGCATGATCCCAACTAGCATCATCGCCGACGCGCTTTTCCGGACGGGTAGAAAGCAGGACGGACATTTCTTCAAAGCCAAAATCTTTATAGACCGATAAAATCAGATCGTTGATGCGCAGGCATTCATTGCGCATTTGCTCTTCGGTACAGAAGACATGCGCATCATCTTGCGTAAAGCCGCGCACACGCATCAGACCGTGCAACGCACCTGAGGGCTCGTAACGATGTACGTTGCCAAACTCAGCTAAACGCACAGGCATCTCGCGATATGAACGAAGACCGTGTTTGAAGATTTGAACATGCCCTGGGCAGTTCATCGGCTTGATGGCAAAGACACGATGGTCTGCTGCTTCGTCATCTTCATTGACAATCGCATGGGCAGATTTTACTGCGAACATGTTTTCATTGTACCAACCCCAGTGGCCTGAAGTTTCCCACAAGGATTTGTCCAAAATTTGTGGTGCATTTACTTCTTCGTATGTTCCTTCAAGGCGACGGCGCATGTAATTTACGAGGCTTTGGAATACTTTCCAGCCTTTACCGTGCCAAAACACAACGCCAGGGCCCTCTTCCTGGAAGTGGAATAAATCCATCTCGCGTCCCAGTTTACGGTGGTCACGTTTTTCAGCTTCTTCACGCATGAACATATATTGCTTGAGCTGTTTTTCATCTGCCCAGGCTGTTCCGTAAATGCGAGTTAGCATGGCGTTATTTGAATCACCGCGCCAATAAGCACCCGCTACGCTCATCAGTTTAAAAGCTGTACCAATATCTTTGGTTGAGCGCATGTGCGGACCGCGACAAAGGTCCAGCCATTCGCCTTGCTTATAAATTTTAAGTGTCTGATCTTCAGGAATGGCTTCAATCAGCTCGACCTTGTAGCCCTCGCCCTTATCAGCGAAATATTTCTTCGCCTCGTCGCGTGACCATTCTTCTTTTGTGAACTTGTCATTGCGTTCGATAATCTGGCGCATTTTCTTTTCGATGACAGGAAGATCATCCGGTGTAAACGGTTCATCCTTGGCGAAATCATAGTAGAAACCGTTTTCGATCACAGGACCAATAGTAACTTGTGTGCCAGGCCAGATTTCTTGAACTGCCTCTGCAAGCACGTGCGCACAGTCATGGCGAATAAGTTCCAGCGCACGTTCATCACTACGTGCAACCAGTTCCAGTGCGCCATCGTTTTCTATTGGGTCGGTTAAATCTCGAAGTTCACCATCCAATGCGTAAGCAACCGACTTTTTAGCCAATGACTTTGCAATGGATTCTGCAACTTCAAGGCCGGTTACACCTGCTTCGAATTCACGTTTTGAGCCGTCAGGAAATGATAGGGAAATTTGAGCCATCTTGGGCGGTATCCTTTGTATCCAGTCCCGCAAACGAACGCGGGTGGTTTCAGTTTAATATGTGTAGAAATGTTTAGGTGATTTGATTAAAAGGGGCAAGGCTATGTTGACACTATGGATAATTTACCTTCTATTCTGTAAAAGATTTGATTTAATTCAAATTTATGTAATAAAGTTTTGAGTAATATGAAATTAGCCAATAAATACATAGTTTTAGATATTTGTTCTGAGAGAAAGAATACTAATGATATTTTTCAAATAGGAATAACCTATATTGAAAACGACGCCGTTATATCCATAAAAAGTATCAACATTAATCAAGCGCTTGAATATAGTATTTACAACGTCAATAACAATCTACTTGATGATGAGGAGATTAAGCAGCCAAAATCAATTGTAGACTTCTTCACAACGTTAGGGTCTTGCCCAATTTATTATTATTGCAACGCGTCGCAAGCCTTAAGCAATGAAGATAATGAGCTTGATTTTGGAACGTTGAAACCACAGTGGATAGATGCAGCACAAATTTTCCAAAAATATTGGCCAGATGAAACATCGTATGACTTATCAAGCCTTTGTACAAAGAAAAAAATTCGATCTCAAAAACATACTATAGGCAAAGACTCCTTAGCTATCGCACAGCTCATAAATCTCGCAGGTAAAAAAACACGGCTAAAAATCGCGCAAAAGTTTTTGTCAACAGATTTCAACACCGCCGTTTCAAGTTAAAATAATATATTTTGCAAATCTAAGATTTGTAGAATCAAGGCGCCTTATTAATCCAATTAATCGTATATTGCCCTGAGCCTTTATTATCTTCCAAAACATTTTTCAGCCAAGGCATAATCAGTCTTAGCTCTTTTTCAAGAGCGTAAGGCGGGTTTACAATTGCCAGACCTGTGCCGTCGAAGGTTTCCTTAAGGCCCTTTGGTTTTCTGATCTCAAGGCTAATGTCGAGAATTGCTGGTATCTTGGATTTGTAAAGTTCGGTTCTAAATTCATCGCAGGCTTTGCGGTTTTTAATCGGGTACCACATCATATGCGTACCT
>CALAIO010000173.1 GCA_937923355.1 uncultured Rhizobiaceae group bacterium
ATATCCATGACTTTGTGGCTATCAATTTCTAATGGCTTACAAATACGGCCAATTTCATTTGCAAAACTTACCTTGGTTGCGTGCCAGACATTGTCGACGTATTTCACCATCTCAGCCACTTCAATGGTGGTCATGATGACATTTTCATCAACCGGATTATAAATATCTGCCACGATTTTTGCAGCACGCTCATCATTGGCACCGACAACTGTTTTTGGCGGTGCGTAGAAGTCCTCAATCGCTGAGCCTTCGCGAAGAAATTCTGGATTAAAAGCAATGCCAAAATCATCGCCCATTTTAAGACCCGAAGCTTTTTCAATTTCGGGTACCATCACATCCAGCGTTGCACCTGGTGGAATTGAACAGCGCATGACAATGACGTGGTAAGAGCTTTTTTGACGTAAGCCTTTACCAATCGCTTGCGCTGCAGAGATAATATATCGGTAATCACAACCACCATCTTCACTCGTTGGCGTGCCAACAGACAGAAATGTTACTGACGTATCAATTACAGCACCTATCAAGTCAGTCGTTGCCGAGATCAGATTGTTCTGCACGCCTTCGTTTAAATATTTACCAAGGTCTTTCTCATGAATTGGGGAAGTGCCTTCATCAATTTGTTGAACCTTGATCGTATCAACATCTACGCCAACCACACGGTGGCCAAGCTGCGATAGACAGGCTGTTGAAACTGCGCCGACATATCCAAGACCAACGACTGAAATGGCCGGTTTGTTAAAGTCGATTTCTGGTAGTGCGGTTGAGTATTCAAATTCAAACTTTTGAGCTAGTGCGTTCATCTTTAATTCCTCTTTGATTGATGATTGTTTGAACACTCTCTTTCAATTCTTGTGCCATTATAATTTATATAATAATTTCAGTTACTTATGTGTTTTTATGATTTAATTTTCGAGTAAGTTTTTGCAATTTGAAAAGATATTCTTTGCGTTTTGCAAAGTTGAATTTTTGACAAAAAAATAGCGGGTAAAATTACCCGCTATCCAAGTTCAATTTTTAGGAGCGACTAAAAATTGAAGTAAATAAATTCCGTCAGATTGTTCAATCGATAGACCTGGATGATCGAACCAAGTGCTATGGCTGTTATTGCAAATGCCCAGACTGGCTTTGGTGCCCATTTGAACTGGAACAACCCAAAGAGCGGTCGCCCTAGTTCTTTAGCGGAGTTCAGAACAGGTCTGTATTTACTCGTAAACTCAATACTGTTTGGCAGCAGTACGACAACCAGCAACATGAGGAGCAATTGATAAAGTATCAAGCCTGAAGCAGGAACGATCTCTTGCCATGTAGCGATGCCGATATATTCTGTTATTCCAAACATTGATTGAATCATAAGCGTTGCACCAGTGAACGTTTCTGCTCTGAAGAAGACCCACGCAAAAACAACAGCTATCATTGTAACAAGCCAAGCTGAACATGCGTAAAGGTACGGATGTATTAAGACGCGTGTATTTTGCCCAAACCTTGAACCGCTCCAGGCATGATTGATCATCAAATAGCCACCGTGTAATCCACCCCAGATTATGAAGTTCCAACCCGCTCCATGCCAAAGCCCACCTAAAAGCATGGTGATGATCAAGTTTCCTTTTGTGCCTAACATTCCAGATTTATTGCCACCTAGTGGAATGTATAGATAATCACGCAAGAACCTTGAGAGCGTGATATGCCAACAGCGCCAAAACTCAACAATGCTCAACGCTCTGTAGGGTGAATTGAAGTTGATTGGTAATCGAATACCAAACATCAAGGCCAATCCTAACGCCATGTCGCAATAGCCTGAGAAATCAAAATAGATTTGAAATGTATATGCAAGCGCACCCAACCAGGCTGCTTCCATTGGCATGCTTGTTCCTTGGTCAGCCATCGTAAACACTGCATTTGCAACTGGCGCAATACCATCTGCCAGCACGATTTTCTTGAACAAACCGATGGCAAACAAAGTTGCCCCTGTCATAAGATTTGTTGCGTAGCGATTGCAAAAATTACTCAGCTTAAATTGCGGGATAGTATCTTTTTGCATAACGATCGGCCCTGCAATGAGTTGCGGGAAAAACGTTACAAAAAGAACATATCGTTTAAAATCACAGTCTACGAGTTTTTCCTGATAGGTATCTCGCAAAAATGAAATCTGTTGGAACGTATAAAACGATATCGCAAGTGGTAAAACCAGACCCAGTTCATCTGCTTGAATTCCGGTAATTGCTTTGAAGTTTCCGATGAAAAAATCAGCGTATTTAAAGACACCCAACATTAATAAGTTAGCCATGATGCCAAGCGCCAGAACTGCTTTCGACTTATATTTCTCAAGATACAGGTGCACCAGATAATTGAAACCAACTGACATTAATAACAAGATCAGATGCTTTGGGCTCCAGCACATGTAAAAAACCAGAGACGCCACGATGAGCCACCAAATGATTGCGGTTTCAAGCCGCAAGGCGCGCAAGCAAAAGAAGCCAACGAGGACTGGTGGTAGAAACAAATAAATGAACTCCAATGAACTGAAAACCATCGTCCTAACCTTCTCTATTTGTATTGATTGATGAAGTGTCTATATTTTTTCTTGCTTCAATTTTTATAATTTCATTCAAGAGCTTTTTGCTGCCTGAGTGCTTTAGAAGGGAACCCTGTTTAGCAAGCTCGCGGGCTTTCAATAAATTGTACTCGACGTGTTTGCCTTTTAAATAAAGGCGCCCCAGTTCTTCCATTGATCCTGGATGACCTGCCAAAATGCCTTTTTTGAAAAACTCGACAGACTTACGTTCTGGCAAGCCAAACTTGCTTTTTAGATGAAGTCTCCCAAGTGTAGTGATGGCGGCAGCGTAATCTCTTTTTATACTTTCATTTAAAAGCCCGATTACCTCATGCTTGATAGCCAATTGCTTATCTGTATCCATCAGCAAAATCGCCATGTCATGCATGGCAATGGCATCACCTAGACCTACAGCAATGGAGAGCCATTTTAAGGCTTCCTGTTTGTTTGGATCCATAATCATGCCATTCAAATACAGCCGACCAATACACCTTGCGGCACGTGCGTCTCCTGCCCTTGCAGCAGCTTCCAGCCTTGGCATAAACTCATTTAAAATGGCGAGTGCTTTTTCAGGATTAGCAGGTAAGGATGAACTGCCTTTTGCAAGCAATTCAATTAAGGGAAGCACCGCTGAAGATGAATTATGACTGGCTGCAATTCTGTAATGCCTGAGTGCCAGTTCAATATTTTGCTCAACGCCAATTCCTCTTGCATATGATTTACCCAGTTCATTATGAGCTTTCATATAACCCCATTGAACGGACTTGGTGAACCATTCAAACGCTATGCGCGAACAATCCTCACCTTTGGATTTTCGATATACCCTTCCCAGTTCGAATGCTGCCTTCGCACGATCCTTGAACGGTCGTTGAACGGCTTGCAGTAAGAGATTACGAGCTTTTTCGAGGTCACGTGACACGCCCCAACCTTTGACATAAAGCATGGCGTATTCATATTTTGCCTGTACATTTGCACCAACAGCATTTTTAGAAAGTAGTTCTGCTGCCTTTTCCCAGTCCTTGTTCTTTGCAAAGGCCCTAGCTTTTAAAAGTTCCTGATGTGCAATTGGATCTGGCACATAAGAGACTAATGCGTTTTCCTTATGCAAAGAAAGTGCGCTTGAAACAATTACGGTTGAAAGGGAAGCAAGAATAGCAAATGAGGCTATTGTGAATTTCTTTTCTGAAGTCATTTTTCCATTCTCCACACACGACAGTTTTCGCCCTGCCCAAGATGAATTGATTTGGCAATTTGTTTTGAGGTTTCTGATCTGCACCGCACATCACGCTCGCGCTTCAACACTTTTTTGATCGAATCCTTATTTTTGGTGATGAGTGGAACGATTTGACCAACGATTTGTCGGGCAACTTTTGAGTCAAAATGATAGGCATCGTTAAAGCGCCTTGCGTCTTCTGTCAGTGCATTGGGATAATCCAGATCGACTACCGTACCCAGTTCAGCCAATTTCACTCGCAACTGATGGTTTAATTTGCCAAGGCCATTTTCCTGAATGGTATTTTGCAAATTTGTAATGGTAGGTGGAATTACGAAAATCAGATTTTTATCCTCTGATTTTGCCCAAGCACCTATTTCCTGAAAATGCTTCCAATAATTTTGGGAAAATTCAAATCCGCGCCAATCGGCTTTTCCGTTCTTGCGGACTTGCCTTTCATGTTTTTCTGGCAAGTCAGGGATTTGAGTGCTGACCCGATAAATTGATTGAAAATCTTGCCAATCATAATCAGGAATATCATATCCCCAACCATAGCTATCGAGACGATATCTTCCTGAGTATGTATATCCTTTGCGTAGAGTTTGCTGACTTACCGGTTTCAATCCGGTTGGCAAGTCACAACCAAAACAAACATCTGGTTCCAGTAGTTTTGAAAGGCTTGTTTTTCCTTCCTTTCCCAAAGAGCTCGCATTTGCTTGTGAGACAAAGGAGCCATACTGGGTGATTGCTTCTTCATGTTCTTTTTCAAAAACTTTGAGACTCGTCTGAAATACATTCCAGTTTTTTAAATATTCCAATTTGTGACGAACCAGTTCGACCGCTTCAGGAACCCTGTTCATGCCTCCTTTATGGTTTTCGTCGAAGCTGCGTAACTGCACTCCAATAACAAGGTTCCTGATTGCAGGGTCGGATTTGATTACACTGAATGTGCTGAAAACTTCCGGGATCGTTCCACCGCCATAAGCCAGATTAAGCGCATGAGGGATATTTAACTCATGCCAATATTTATCGCGTAAGGCACGTGCTCTACTGTCACCCAAAATGATTGTATCGTGTGCGCCACGCTTGAACTTTGCCAATTTCCAAAGTGGGTAATGGGCTTTTTCCGCAATGTCATTAATTGCCGTTGGGCGATCTTTTTTTGCAAACATCTGATACGGATCAACTGTCAGATTTAAAAAAGCTGGCACGGCACCCAGTCCAAAGGCTACTCCCAGCATGGGCAAGTATAAAGCTTGCTTTGTTTTTTGTGACTTTGGCATTTTGAACTCCATTTATTTACGAATAGAATTGCAAAATGAGTGCCAATAAAATTATACAACAATATCAGTTGCTTAGTTATTTTATTTTCTGATAATTGATTAATTTATTTGCAGAATGCAAAGCCTTATTTGCAAATAGCAAAACCCATTATGACAGGATTGGCAGTACGTCCTTAAATTGAATATAACTGGGTATATCGACAAGATTTGTGTAATGAACCGTTGCTAAAAATAACAGCGCCACAGCAACGGTTGTACAAACGGAAGCCATCCAGTTTCTGAAGGTTTCGATGAAACTTTCGCCATTCATGCCAGCGGTCTGATTGCCACGATTAGACCAGCGTTGTTTGGACAGTCGGAAAATACAATAGACTTTAACAGACGCATTGATGACCTGATTGAGATATAAAATCCATGAGTAGGAAAGCTCTACTTTTCGTGAGTATGTACACAATACCAGAGATAATAAAAGCCGACTGATAGCGATAAAAATTATGTAGGACAGAAGATATTCTATGCCCACAAGAAATGCAGCTGAGATAGCTAACACGGGGCTTACCAACATCGTCCACATAGAGAGCCTTTGGTCAACCAGACACCACCATATGAAGAACGGCATTGCGCGGGGGCCAAGCGCAATGGCACGTTGACCATTTCTAAGCATGTTGCCGGACCATCTTCTGAAATTTTGAACCATTCGCTCCATACCGGACCCCTCGATAACCTCAATCGTATAGCCGAGCGCATCCGGGATGTAGAGCATGTGAGATTTGTGTTTCAGCATGAAGAACCAGGTACTTTTATCATCACCTGACAGAAAGCGGAATTTGCCCCATAGCCAGTGTTCAAGGTGATCAGCTTCAAGCAATCTAATAAACTCTAATTGTTTTAAGTTCTTTGCTCTGAAAATCGACATACGTCCTGTTAGCGTTAGCACACGTCCTGAGAGTGCATGCGATTGCATGGCAAGTCTTCTTTGGGAGAAGCGCATTTTCAACCAACGTTCAATCCAGCGTGGACCGATACAAATTACTTCTTCATCTGTCGTGCAGGCCTGAAGGTTTGGGTGAAGCTTAAACATCGGCATACAGCGGCTGATCGCACCTTCGCTTAGGACAAAATCACCATCCATGAAGATCACCAGATCATCATCCAGAACCGGCAAACGGCACATGGCTCGAAGCACCAAGCCAATTGCTGCACGCTTGCCGGATACATTTTGTCTGATAATGCGTAAAGTTACATCGACATCCATGGCTTCGCGTTTGAGAAAATCAGAAATGATATCTTCATCAAACCGATCCGAAGACCCAAGCCATATGGTTCCGGGAACACCTGATGAATGTATTTCTTTCACAATCGAACGAACGACCATCTCGGTAATTTCACGATGCTCTTTGTAAGTGGTCATCATGAAATGAAGATGCCGTGGGCGCCAGCCGGATGCCCATATCTTTTGGCCTTCACTGCGAAATTTTGGGTAAACAATACGACCATAAATCAAGGCACGGATTGCATGGGTAAACCACCATCCATAACGCCAAGCACCAAGCCCGCCAATCGTGAACGTAATCGCCATTGTTTTATGATCAAAAATTGTATTGGGCACGGTCAATAAACCGATGACGCATACCCCAATATACATGAAAATCCCAAGCAAGACTTTAGGTGTCCACTTGGCAAAACCCTTCGGCCAATAAGTCGGATCATCTACATGTTTTGAGGTATCAAATTGAAGTTTCATCGTGGAAGATCCTCTTTATCTTCGAGACCGTATTTCCAAGCTGATTATAGATTGCACTCGTTGAGCGTTTCGGGAAAACAACAACGGCTGGCAGGCCTGCGTAGATATAATTCCGCTCTTCTTCCGTTAATTGAATCGTAAGGGAAACAGCGGCTGATTTTCCTTTTTGATCATCCCAAACATAATGTGATGCTTTGTCATTGATGAAAGCAGAGTTGCGGTCAATTTTGGAAACGGTTGCGGAAATATGTCTATCAAGCGCAGGAATAAAAATCTTGGCTTCATCGTAAAGTCCGATAGACAGGATTTGTTCCTGATCAAGGAAGGCCGTTACGGTTGGTTGCTCGTGTTTTTCGATCGTGAAAAGCTGTTCATTGCGCAGCACCATGATGTTGCCCGGCTGCTTAACTGACACGATACGCCCATCAAACGGTGCCTTTATAATCATGCGCGTTTTCTCTACTTCAAGTTTTTCAACTTGCATGCTGGCAGCCATAACTTTTGCGTTTGCTTCTTCGATCTCCAAAGCCAACATATCCAGGTCTGAGACAAATTCTTTATGGTTGAAGTAACGTCTGCCAGAAACAGCATCCATTGCAGTTGCGCGTTCAAGATCAAACTCTGCTTCTTTTAATCGTCCCAAAGTATTTGATTGTTGACGGCGTAATTCATCCACTTTGCTTTCTGCAACCAGACCTTTTTTCCTTAACTTCATTAAGCGTTCCAAATGGGCATCAGACGTTGCCAATGCCTGCTTTGCAGATTCAACACGCGCCTCTGCAATTTGACGGTCTGTTTTGTTGATAATCTGATAAAGCTTCATGCGTTGTTCTTCGATTTGATATCTCTCTTGAACCCGCGCAAGATTGCGTTTTGCCTGATCAAGGGCAATTCGCTTTTCATCCAAATTGGTTTCAAACTTCGCATCGTGAATTCTGGCAATCGGTTGTCCTAGTTTCACGCGAATATCTTCTTGCATCAGAATTGGATGTAAGATGCCATCCATTGGCATTTTTATTGTGGCAAGTGGTGCTGAGACAACAGCAGATGACACTTCCATACGCATGGTCTTGCTGTAGATCAGAATGCTGAGATAGCCAAAAATACAAACTGCAAGCAACGTATAAAACGTTGACATTACGATCAGTTTAATCGGCAATCTTTTTACCGGTACTTCATCTGCTGGATTGACATCAGGCTTTGTGGAAATTGGCGTGACTGGAATATCAATTCTGCAGATTGTATCTTCAACTGTTGCCATTTGCCCGCGAATAAGATCATCAATGAAATGACTCATCAAATCATTTGCGCGCTCGTTTAGATTCTGAAATTCAAAACCAATTGTTTTGGCTTCCTCAACAGTTCTTACAACGCGAGCTTTCACTTCAAAGGCGATATCAAATCCTTGGAATGGCAGCTCCAATACAAGTTTGAGCTCCGCATTTACAGTTGGCAAATCACCCTTTACCGCATCAACGCGTAATCCGCCAATGCTCCAGTCTGTGGCCATACAAGAGTAGCCATCAGGCATTGTAACTTTCATCGGGGCCTTGACGCGGTGATGACGACGTTGGCAAGGTTTTTCTCTTTCAATACGCATGTGCTGCTCCTTTCATATCTATGGGAGCAAGAGGCATGCCATATAAAATTCTTATATATTACAGTAGGTTATCTTATTTACTATCTATGTGTGATTGCATTTTGCAAAAATCTTTTTTCAAAATGCAAAGAAAATCACAGGTTTCGCATTTTGCAATTTGCAGGTTTTACTATCCATAAATTGAGTAAAGTGTTGAATTAATTGAGCTTTCAATTTCATTTAAGTCTCGGACCAAAGATGGCCTGAGCTTTGCAATTCTTCTGACAGAAAACATTTTAACAGGAGAAACCAATGACACATAAACGCATCACCCCGATTATTCTTGCAGGCGGTTCAGGCACAAGATTATGGCCTTTATCCAGACAGGACATGCCAAAGCAATTTTGTTCTATTGAAGGTGAGAAAAGCCTCTTTCAAAAATCACTAGAACGCGTACAAGAATCCAACTTGTTCAACCTGCCAATTATCGTGTGCAGCAAGCAGCATAAGTCTATCGTTACCACGCAATTGCTATCAGCCAATCAAACAGCACAGATGACAATTCTCGAACCTGAAGGTCGCGATACAGCAGCAGCAATTGCCCTGGCCGTACAACTGGCTGGTGGCGATGCATCAGATCAATATCTGGTTATGCCATCTGATCACGAAATTGAAAACGTCAATGGGTTTCACACAACGCTTAAACAAGCGAAACCGATCGTTGCAAACTATGACCGTATAGTTACGCTAGGTATTGAACCTGCTTATCCAGAGACCGGTTTTGGGTATATTCGCGCTGGTCAGGCACTTGGGAATTCAAATTGTAATGAGCTGATTGAATTCATCGAAAAGCCAAACTGCGAAACTGCAGAAATTCTCGTTCAGGAAAAAAACATTTTTTGGAATGCCGGCATTTTCTTTTTTAACGATGCGGTTATTCGTAGAGAATTTCTAAAGCACTCTGCAGGCATATTTAATGATGTCGCAAGAGCGGTTGCGATGGGCAAATGGGAAGATGGGTTCTTTAATCCTGATACATCCGAGTTTTCCAAAATAAACCCATTATCACTGGATTATGCGATTATGGAAAAAACCGAATTTGCAAGTGTTGCTCCCCTTCAAGCAGATTGGTCCGATATGGGTTCCTGGAATACAGTTTGGGATTTGACAGAGAAGGATGAACAGCAAAACGTAAGCAAGGGTACATCGTATCATACAGAAACCGAGAGATGTTACATTCAAACGGATGGACCCGTTGTAGGGGTTTGCGGGTTGGATGATATCGTTGTTGTGGCCAATCGGGATGCGGTTCTGGTGACCTCAAGAGAAAACCCTCAAGGTGTCAAAAAATTGGTTGAGAAGATGAAACTCGATGAGACGCCTGTAGTAAAAAGTCATTCAGGTGAAAAAAGACCCTGGGGGCGTTTTGACAGTCTGGATAAAGGCGAGACTCATCAGGTTAAAAACATCAAGGTAAACCCGGGTGGGCAACTTTCGCTGCAATATCATTTTCACCGCTCAGAACATTGGATTGTGGTAAAAGGTGTTGCAACTGTAACTGTGAATGATGAAGTCACTCAGCTTATTCCTGGCCAACAAGTCTTCATCCCTCAGGGAGCGGTTCACAGACTTGAAAACTTCACAGATGAAACGGTTGAGATTATTGAAGTTCAATACGGCACTTATTTTGGTGAAGATGATATTGTAAGGGTAGAAGATATTTACAATCGCTCTGCAACAGAAACACCAACCCAAGTAGCAGCATAGGAGGCTATGATGAAGCGTATCTATTTATTTGATGTCGATGGCACTTTAACACCGCCACGTGCCCCTATGGATGAAAAGTTTTCCAAGTTCTTTCATGAGTTTACAATCTCAAATAAAGTCATCCTTATTTCGGGTAGTGATTACAAGAAAATCCAAGAGCAAGTACCGCAGGAAATCTTGGACGAATGCGATGGTGTATATGGTTGTTCAGGTGCCGAGTATTTTGAAAAAGATATCCTGATTCGTCGAAAGGAATATCAGTTTCCAAAGGAGTTGATGACCTTATGCGAAGCTTATGTTTCGGAAAGCAAATATGAATTGAGATGCGGCACTCATATTGAAGAACGTCCCGGTATGTTGAATATCTCGACCGTTGGCCGTGAGGCAACACCAGAACAGCGCAAGACATATCATGCCTGGGATAATGTCTATAAAGAGCGTATTGCCTTCGTTGATTTGATCAATCAAAGCTCATTACCCTATGAAGCTTCCGCTGGAGGGGAGATAAGTATTGATATTGTTCCAGTAGGTTGGAATAAATCTGTTGTTAAAGGCGAAGTTTTAAAGAAATACCCTCACGCTTCGCTGCTGTTTTTTGGAGATCGCATAACTCCAAATGGGAATGACTTACCCCTTGCAGAAGCCTTGCTTGAACCTGAGGGTAAGCATGGCTCCAGGTCAGTCGATAGCTATCATGATACCTGGAAACTATTGGAAGCTGAACTTTCAATTTCCAAAGCACGGGTCGCCTGAGAAGTTTATTCCCAGGTTTCTTTTTTGCGATAAATCGTAGAGGGGCTTAGCTTTAGCATTTCAGATGCTTTTGGAATGCTATTATTACAATGCTGGATGGCAGCTTCAATGATCTGGCGTTCAATATCCGCGAAGTCCTGATTGAGATTGATGGAAAGAGGCAAGCCATTTTCACCGAAGTCTGTCTTGTTGTTTTTATGTAAGGCCTGAAATGATTGGATACTATCGATACCCAACATTTCTGCTGTAACATTATCTGAATCATTCAGAATAACCACTTTTCGAATGGTGTTTTGAAGTTCTCTGATATTGCCCGGCCAAGGATACGTCAGAAGTGCGTTTTCTGCTTCTTCTGTGAAGCCAGTAAATGACTTTCCTTCCTCTTCAGACATTTCGGTTAGAAATACTTTTGCAATTTCTACCGCATCGGCTTCACGTTCCCTCAACGCTGGCAAATGCAACGGCAAGACATGTAAACGATAATAAAGGTCCTCGCGGAAACGACCTTCGGCTACTTCAACCATCGGGTCACGATTGGTAGCGCAGAGAATTCTAACATCAACGCGTGTTTGCTTGTCACTTCCTACTTTTTGAACAATCCCTGTTTGCAAAAACCTGAGTAACTTGGATTGAAGATTTAAATCCATTTCGCAAATTTCATCAAGAAATAGCGTTCCACCATCGGCTGTAATCGCGGCACCTGTTCTATCGGATGTCGCTCCTGTAAAAGCACCTGACTTGTGACCAAAAATTTCTGACTCTATTAGATCTTTTGGAATAGCTGCACAGTTTAAGGGCACGAAGGCAGAACTTTTGCGTGGGCTTGCATCGTGTATGGATTGCGCGCAAACCTCTTTGCCGGTGCCACTTTCGCCCGTAATGAACACACTTGCCTTGGATTGAGCAATGGAATCAATCATACGGTAAACCGCTATCATGGGAAGGCTAGAACCTGTAAAACCGTGCTTACTTTTTTTCGAAGACCGTTTCTTGATTTCCTTTACCGTGCTTTGAATAACTTCTCGCTCCAAAGCATTGCGAACGGTGGTTACAAGGCGTTCTTCTGCAGCTGGTTTGATTAGGAAATCATAAGCACCCATTCTCATTGCGTCGACTGCAATGTTGATTGAGCCACTTGCTGTCACAATGACAAACGTGACATCCAACCCCTCTTCTTTTGCAAGACGAACAACTTCCTGGCCCTTCATGTCAGGCAGATCCAAATCCAGCAAAACGGCTTTGAACTTGCCTGTTCTTAAATGCTCAATACCTTCCGTGCCCGTACCAGCAATCGTAGCTTGCATACCTGATTTTTTCAGCCATTTCTGAAAAACCAATGCTATGGAAGCTGTATCTTCAATAATCAGGATATTTGAATTGCTCATTGTCTACTCAATCTTGCCTAATTGCTACGGGATGCTTTTTTGACATAATATTCTTCAACATTCTGGGTCGCATCGATTATCTCGCGCGTTTTTTTAATTAAAAGAGTTGCCTCATCATAAAGTTTTTCATGGTCATCACTATGGCAAACTTCATTTACACGGCTTGCGAGTTCAGATAGTTGCATAGCACCAAACATGCCAGACACACCTTGTATGCCATGTGACGCCCTTTCTAGTAGTTCAGAATTTTTTTGCGCTAGACCATCATTTGCATTTGAAAGATAACGCTGAACATCATTGTTAAATTCACTAAAGATATTGGTCACCGCTTCCGGTTCCATATCTTCCAAAATAGTATCCAATATCGCTATATCAAATTCGGTTATGTTTGATGTTTCGCTTGTCGATATCTGGGTAGCTTTGTCTTGTCCCAGATTAAGATTATCCAAAATAACTTTCGCAAGTTGATCTCTTGAAAATGGCTTTGGAATAAAACCATCCATCTTTGCTTCAGCAATTTTTGCCTGATCGTCTTTGCTTGCATAGGCAGTAAACGCGATGATCGGCAGTTCAGATTTTTGCTTGTTTTCTATATTTCGAATCTTTGCCGTTGCTTCATATCCATTCAGTTCTGGCATTGAAATGTCCATTAGAATGATATCAAAATCGCTCATCATGACTTTTTCTACGGCTTCAATCCCATTATTGGCAATTTCAAACTGGCAGCCAAAATGTGAAAGGTATCGTGAGGTAATCAATTGATTGGTTTTATTGTCTTCAGCGATCAATACCCGAAGCTGTGATAAATCAGAAATTGGAAGCTCATCATTTTCCATTACCTGCGTTAATTTATGACTTTCTTCAGAAGCCTTAAGCGCCAGATTAAACCAAAACTTAGAACCCTTACCCGGATTGCTGGAAAGACCGATTTCACCATCCATGTTTTCAACCAGAGCTTTGCATATCGCCAAGCCAAGTCCTGTTCCGCCAAACTTGCCTGAATAACTTGCATCGATGGTTGAAAACTCTGCAAAAAGATCAGCATGTTTTTCTTGAGGAATCCCTATACCTGTATCTTTGACAGAAAATGAAATTACATCATTCGTTCTGTTTTCAATCAGAATTTCAACCTTACCTTGTTCCGTAAATTTTATTGCATTCCATGACAGATTGAGAAGGATTTGACGAATTCTTGCCGCATCCCCCATTAAGAAATGAGGTATCGAGTCTTCGATTTCACAAACAAGCTTTAATTCCTTTTCATCGGCATGAGGCTGAATAAGATTGACAACAGAGGTTACCAATTCCCGTATGTTAAATGGTTTGTTTTCAATCTCAAATTTACCAGCTTCCAATTTTGAAAAATCCAATAGGTCATTGATAATTGTAAGGAGGGATTGGCCTGATTCCGAAGCCGTTTCCAATAGTTGTTTTTGATCATCATCAAGTTTGGTTTCCTTCAGCAAACCATGGATACCCATGACACCATTGAGCGGTGTTCTTATTTCATGGCTCATCATTGCAAGGAAGCTGGTCTTGGCACGGGTAGCCATTTCTGCTGAATTTTTTGCATCCAGAAGCTGAGCTTCAAATGATTTTCGTTCAGAAATATCACGCGCATAACCGATGAATAATTTTCCCGTTGCTCCCTCAATTTCACGAATTGCCAGTTCAATTTGAATTTCATCACCACTGGCGTGTAGGCCTTCAATTTCAATTCGGTTATCAAGCACAGGCCCTTCGCCCGTTGCAAGATAATGCTTCATGCCTTTTTCATGCGCTTCGCGGTAGCGATCTGGAATAATGACATCGCTTAGTTTCTTTCCGGAAATATCCTCAAATTTATGACCAAATATTTCTTCTGCTGCCGGATTAAAATTAATTATTTTGCCTTGATCATCGATCAGGATAATCGCATCCATTGCCGCATTCATGGCATTTTCAAATTGTGCTTTGGCACGTTTTTCATTGGCAAGCGCCTGCGTTCTTTGTGAAGCATCTCTGATAAACCCGGCAAAACACACCTTGCCTGATGCATTAAACTCTGAAATTGAAAGTTCTATATCAAACTCGGTGCCATCTTTTTTTACACCAATGGATTCAAAACTATGTCCCACTAAATGGCTTTCATCTGTTTCCATGTAATGTTTGATTGCATGTTTTAATAATTGTGCATTTTCATCTGACATTAAGTGAGAAACATTTTGTCCGATCAACTCAGAACCCTGATAATCAAACAAGGTTTCAATTGCCGGATTTAGTCTTTCTATCTGTCCATTACGATCAACGATTACAACGCCATCAACTGATGACTGCAAAAGCTCTTCGAAGATTTGAATATTTTCTTCTGCTTTGAGGTTTGCAAATGCCAAATCTTCAATATGCGCCGTATTAGCGACGAACTGTCGAGCATTTTTGGTATAGATCGCAAGAATGAAAACAACCGCCGCATAACCTGCAGCGAGTTCAAATACCGCACCTACCAACAATTTATCAGAAGAAATATATTCCGCATAAGAAGTGGTAATGTCGGCACCATTGATGATGGCTAACGTAAATATGCCAAGCCAGCCTGCAAGAACTGTACTACCTGCAACAAGAATGCTCCACGGATCGGATCGTAATATCCTAACAACTGTATAAAGACCCAAAAAGATTATTGTTGGCGTTTTAAACGTCGCTTCCAGTGGCAAGCTATAGGCATGATTATATGAAAGCATTAATCCAAAAATCAGCATGCCATCAAAGACGGTCAGAGTATGCGAATAAAAGTTACTCAATCTATCAGCATATGATGCCCTAACTCTAAGCAGAGAAGTCATCAATATCATTGCAGCTATACCAATAGTGACAGCACTGATTGTTGCCCATTGGTTCTTTGATGCTGAAATAATATGAAGCATGAAGATCGTGAAAGCCATAAGTCCTTGCAGAACACCAATGGCTCTCTCACCTTTACGATCATTGTTGCTAAGTATCTCTTTAATTCTACTATTTTGCATGAGTATAGCTTTAAAAATTTAGGGTAATTTCTAAAGTAATTAAGTTTTCTAACATTAAAGTTAAAATCCTAAATTTTTATATGTACTGATTATTAAAAAAATTTGGAAATTATCCCCTTATAATTACCCACATGATCGATCCATTAGACAATTGAATCGTAACTCTAACGGACCACTTTTATTGAGGCAGGCCAGGTGCATTTCCATACCTCGATGATGGCGGTATAATTGAAGGCTGAACGTTTGAACCGTCTGAAGGCCTTAAGTTTTCCAAATTCTGACTGTGGTGCGATTTCAGCTTAAAATCATTCAGAGAACAAGCTCTCAGAGCGTTCGCTCACGCAAAACGTCTGCCGCTGATGGTTCAATATGTAGTGACTTGTTCATTGCGCTTTTCCTTTCAGGAAAAGCTTTTTAAAATGGCGCACTCGGGAAGATTCGAACTCCCGACCCCTTGATTCGTAGTCAAGTCACCAGAAGATTTCAGTATATTCCATACTGTTGCAAAACTGCTGAAAACTATAGATTTTTAAGGGTTATTGCTGTATCATAACGTTTCATACAAAACATATTGGTTCGCTTTTTTGTGACCTTTTTGTGACCTTTTATCAAAATTGAGCTTTTATGATGTCTCGCAAACTGAAATTTACCGACAAGTTTATAAAATCCGCAAAACCTCAAGACGGTAAACAAACAGAATATTTTGACACTCACTTTTCAGGCCTATGCCTGAGAGTAAACATGGCTGGCTCAAAAACGTGGACTATGCGCTATCGAGTTAAAGGAGGAGATGCAAAACAAAAACGCCTCACAATTGGTACTTATCCAGAAATGAAGCTTGCTGAAGCTGGTGAGCTAACTGTGAAGTATCGAGGGCAAGCGAAAAATGGCAATGATCCTGCATTAAAGCGTAAGGCCAAACTAGAAAAGAAACGCCTAAAGCGAGAGAAGATTGCATTAAAAGACCGTGACACGGTTCAAGCTATTGGCGAATGGTATTACAAAGAATGCAAAGCAGGCAGACAGAACCAACGCGCCAAACGCCCTAAAAGGGAAAGCACACTAATAACCGAACGCCTTTACTTTGATAAAACCATCGTCCCTGCCCTTGGCAAACTGAAGCTGGCAGACATACCACGTGCTACGATTGAGCAATTCATCAATGATTTAACAGATAATCGCTCAAAGGGTGCAGGTCGCCATTGTTACGTAATCCTGCATAGCCTTTATGAGTTTGCTATATGGAAAGAAATAACAGACCGCAATCCTTGCAGGGGATTATCTAAGCCGCAAATCAACCAACGAAAACGAGTTTTAACAAACACAGAACTAAAGACTGTGTGGAAAGTCTTTTCACTTCCAATAGATACGCCCAAACTATCAGTCTCGCCCAATGTTGCATGTGCGATACTGCTTGCGATGGTTACTCTCCAAAGGCGTGGTGAAGTTGCGCAAATGAACATCAACGAACTTAATTTTGAAGATAAGCTTTGGATTATTCCAGGCAATAGAGCAAAGAACCACCATGAACATGCAGTCCCATTATCAAACTTGGCTATCGAGTTAATTGAACTTGCAATGTCATTACGTATTAGGCAAAGCAGCTTCATATTCCCATCGCCGCAAGCCAATGAAACACATGATATTCCCATTAACCCAAAAGCTGTAACTAGAGCGTTTGCGAGAATGCGAGTAGCATTGAACCTTTCGGATGTTATTCCCCATGACTTGCGCCGTACTGGTGCAACAAACCTTACCAGCGAACGTTTAGGCTTTCCACGCTTTATTGTATCAAGAGTATTGAATCAAATGGGTGATACTGGCGGCGCTGCTGCTGTTACTGGTGTTTATGACCGCAACGAATACTTATCAGAGAAACGCCGCGCATTAGATGC
>CALAIO010000174.1 GCA_937923355.1 uncultured Rhizobiaceae group bacterium
CCGCATCAAGAACTTTTTGGCTATGGCCGTGTGCCGTATCCACCACCAGCAAATCAACGCCCGCATCCATCAAACGTTCAGCACGTTCGATACCATCATCGCCAACCGTAGTTGCAGCGGCAGCGCGAAGCCTGCCTTGATCATCTTTTGCCGCATTTGGGTTGAGTTTGGACTTTTCAATATCCTTGACTGTAATCAACCCAACGCATTGATAGTCACCATCCACTACCAATAATTTTTCAATACGGTGTTGATGCAAAAGACGTTTGGCTTCTTGTGGATCAACGCCTTCTTTGACAGTTATAAGACTTTCGCGCGTCATCAACTCGTAAACTTTTTGTTCCGGATTGGAAGCAAAGCGCACATCGCGGTTTGTCAAAATACCAACCAGTTTGCCTGTCACATGGCCGCCACTGCCTGCATCTTCGACCACTGGCACACCAGAAATATTATTGGCTTTCATCAGTGCCTTGGCTTCTGCAAGAGTAGCCTCTGGCCCGATGGTCAACGGATTGACCACCATGCCTGATTCAAATTTCTTAACTTGTCTTACTTCTTCTGCCTGTTGGGCTGGCTCCAGGTTACGGTGAATAACCCCCATGCCACCTGCCTGCGCCATGGCAATTGCAAGGCGGGATTCTGTTACCGTATCCATCGCAGCAGACAAAATCGGCATGCTAAGACCAATACCGTCGGCAACGCTTGAGGTAATATCAACCTGACCTGGCATTACATTTGAAAGTCCTGGTTGCAGCAACACATCGTCAAATGTGAGGGCAATATCTCCAGTTCCTGAAGTGACAATTTTTGACATATTATTCTTGGCTGACGCCAATCCCAAATTTAAGACTTGTGGATAAAATTATCCGTTACCCGTCCGTTTTTAAAACATATGGATTGACGATTGTCGTTACCATGCAGAATGTGTCTTGCATAGCGGTTTTTTAACTTGTGGCGAATTTAAGCACACGTATTGTTCGGCAGATATGAAAATGGCTATGATATGCTTCACAAAAAAGCGACACCATAGCCATTATTATCGTTTTAATATTGACTGATTTGGTTATAAACCGAGACCGCCAATACAAACGTATTTTTCTTCCAGATAATCTTGAATACCTTGGTGCCCACCTTCTTTGCCAACACCAGACTCTTTAAAGCCGCCAAAGGGTGCTTCAACAGCTGTAATCACGCCTTCATTGACGCCTACCAAGCCATACTCAAGACCTTCCATAACGCGGAAAGTTCGTCCCAAATCTTGTGTGTAGAAATAACAGGCAAGGCCAAATTCTGTATCGTTTGCCATGTTAATTACTTCTTCTTCAGTCTCAAATTTATAAACAGGTGCGATCGGCGCAAACGTTTCTTCTTTTGAAAACTTCATATCCAAGGTTGCGTTCGTAATTACAGTTGGTTCAAAGAAGCCATGACCTAGAGCATGACGCTTACCGCCCGTTACGATTTGACCGCCTTTGGCGACAGCATCTTCAACAAATTCTTCTGTTTTTGAAACGGCCGCATCATTGATTAGTGGCCCTTGTACAACGCCATCGTCATTTGATTGGCCGACTTTCATTGCTGCACTAGCTTTGGCAAATTTTTCTACGAACTTGTCATGAATGCCAGACTGGACATAAAGACGGTTCGTACACACACAAGTCTGGCCCGAGTTTCTATATTTGGAAGCCATCGCCCCTTCAACTGCTGCATCAATATCAGCGTCGTCAAATACGATAAACGGAGCATTGCCGCCCATTTCCATGGAGATTTTTTTCACAGTTGGTACAGATTGAGACATCAGAATTTTACCAACACGTGTAGACCCTGTGAAGGTAATTTTTCGAACAAGGGGATTACCCGTTAGTTCCTTACCTATCTCAATCGGATCGCCAGTTAGGATGTTTACAACGCCTGCTGGAATGCCCGCCATTTCACATAACTGACCCCAAGCAATGCCAGAATATGGCGTCGCTTCTGCTGGTTTACACACAATCGTACAACCTGCGGCAATTGCTGGTGCAATTTTACGCGCCAGCATTGAAGATGGGAAGTTCCAAGGTGTAATAGCCCCGACCACTCCGACAGGCTCTTTAGTCACAATCATTCGACGGTCGGCCCAAGGGGATGGCACTGTATCGCCGTAAACGCGTCTCGCTTCTTCTGCAAACCATGTGACGTATGAAGCTGAAAAACCTACTTCGCCGCGTGCTTCTGCAATCGGCTTGCCTTGCTCTGCTGCAAGCAGTTGCGCGAGAGACTCTTGGTTTTCCATAATCAAAGCGCTAAGCTTGCGAAGCATGTTTGCGCGTTCAACGACAGATGTTTTCTTAAACGTTTTGAAAGCCGTATGTGCTGCTTCAATTGCACGTTTGGTTTCACCACCCGCAGCATTTGGTACAACGCCAATAGTTTCACCCGTTGCAGGATTGTGAACTTCAAAGGTTTCACCGCTATCGGCTTTCACCCATTCACCATTGATGTAATTGGCTTCTTTTTTGAACTCTTGTGCTATTTCAAGCATCTTAATCTCCAATTGATATCACCGCTAAAGCGCGCATTATTTTTCCACTCTCTTGTAGGCTATTGAGGCTTCAAGGCAAGAGGACATTTTGGTTTTTTAAGAACTATGCGTGAAGAATTCAAATCGGCATTAATCATAAATCAATTTGTGAACGATCGTCATTTTTAAAAAACATTTCGGCGCGCTACGATGGTGTGAGTATAAATTATCAAGTGATTAAATCAGTATGTTGAAAAATACAGAAACTATTCAAACAGATGTAGCAATTGTTGGTGGAGGTATAGCTGGTTCAACAGCAGCTGTCCTTTTACAAAACGCTGGCATTAAAGCTGTTCTAATCGATCCACATGCGGTGCTACCCAAAGACTTTAGGTGCGAGAAGTTTAATCGTGATCAGATGGAAATGCTTGAAAGAATTGGAATTGCTGACAATATCTATTCGGCCTGTACACCGATTGAAGACATTTGGATTGCCCGCCAAGGCAAGCTTGTCAATAAAATGCACTATCCACACTACGGTTTTTCTTATGAAACTGCTATAAACTCCATCCGGGAATATCTTGAAGGAACTGAAAAACTTGTTCTGGGGAAAGTTAAAACAATTCATTCCTGTGAAACAGGAAACAGGTTAATTCTTGCCGATGGTAATCAGGTTGAAGCCAAGTTGGTCGTCATGGCTAATGGCTTGAACCCAGGATTACGAAAGCAACTTGATATCTCGCAGACCATGCTTAGCAAGCAGCATGAAATGGCGATAGGCTTTGATATTATGCCGGTTGAAGGAAATGAATTTGAATTTGATTCCTTTACATTTTGGCCTGAAAAAGCCTCAGAAAAACTTGCGTATTTTACTGCTTTTAAAAGTGGCAATAGTTACAGGGTCAACACATTTGGGTATTGGGAAAAAGATGATGTCTTTATGACGGATATAAAACAAAATCCCGAACAAGCGCTCACTAGACTAATGCCAAGTCTGGAAAAGCTGATTGGCAAATTCAAAGTTGATGGTCGGGTGCATGTGCGGCCTGTTGATCTTTATCAAAATCATCCTGAAAAATGCGATGGTATTGTTTTTGTGGGCGATGCTTATTCCACCTCCTGTCCGGGCGCAGGAACCGGCACGAGCAAGGCTGTTATTGACGTTGAAATATTATGTTCGAAGTATATTCCCCAATGGCTGGATCAAAACAAATTTGACGCAAAAGCCTTATCAGAGTTTTATCAAGATGAAGCAAAACGCCAAAGCGATGCAAGCAGTTTGAGCGAAGCTTATTTTCTCAAATCTTTATCGCTTGAAAAGAGCCTGATTTGGGGTGCGCGGCGCTGGATGCGATATTTCTACCATCTTGGGAAAGGCGCTGTAAGCGGCATGCCACTCATTACGAAGAAAACAAAAATTTCAGAAGCAGCTTAACTGTCGTAAATTGTATCCAAATCCTTAAAGCCCTTTATCTCAATCGGGTTGCCTGACGGATCGAGAAAAAACATGGTGGATTGTTCGCCTGGTTCACCTTCAAAACGCGTTTGCGGCTTCAGCACGAACTCCATGCCAGACGCGAGCAAGCGATCTGCCAGTGCTTGCCAATCATCCATTTGCAGAACAACACCAAGATGAGGCATGGGCACCATATGGTCACCGACCTTTCCAGTATTAGTAGTTTCAAACGGCTTGCCCAAATGCAACGATATCTGATGGCCAAAGAAATCAAAGTCGACCCAGGTGTCCGTACTGCGCCCCTCTTTGCATCCCAAAAGATCACCATAAAACGAACGCGCTTTGTTTAGGTCTTTTACATGATAGGCTAGGTGGAAAAGGGACTTCATCAATCTACTTTCTGTTTATTGCTAACTGTAGGCTGTAACTTATATCATACGTTGATAACTATGATGCAGAGATGGCGCAAGTATTTGCAACGTGGCAATATGCGAACAAACATCAAAGACAAGACAAACAACCCATGAACACGCAAAACGATCATGCTCCAAATGTGCTTCGGCTGGAAGAAACGGTTGTAAACCAGATTGCAGCCGGCGAAGTCATTGAGCGCCCTGCCAGCGTTATCAAGGAATTGATTGAAAATGCAATTGATGCAGGAAGTACGCGCATAGATGTTGTAACCTCTTGTGGTGGTAAAACCCTCATGAGGGTCAGCGACAATGGCCATGGCATGACGTCCGAAAATCTTTCTTTAGCGGTTGAGCGCCATTGCACATCAAAGCTCACTGATGATTTGATGGACATTAGAAGCCTTGGCTTCAGGGGTGAAGCACTGCCATCTGTTGGGTCTGTTTCCCGACTAACGATTACATCACGCACTAAAACCGATGATAGCGCCTGGAAGATTAATGTCTCTGGCGGAAAAATTACCGGGCCTACGCCAGCAGCCCTGACAGAGGGAACGGTCGTTGAGGTCTCCGATCTTTTTTATGCGACCCCTGCCCGATTAAAGTTTCTGAAATCCGACCGTGCAGAAACCAATGCCATCACCGATGTTTTCAAGCGCGTGGCTCTGGCCTTTCCTCATATCAGATTTTCAATTTCAGGCGATGATCGCTCATCGCTGGATTATCCGGCCACCACGCAGTTTGACCGGTTGAGCCAAGTCTTGGGAAAAGACTTTACGGAAAACTCGATGAAAATAGATGCGGGTCGCGAAGGCACTTCATTGCAGGGGTTTGCAAGCGTTCCGACCTATCATCGCGGCAATGCCCTTGCGCAATATTTCTTTGTGAATGGCAGACCTGTTAAAGATAAAGCCCTGCTGGGTGCAGTGCGAGGTGCCTATATGGATGTGTTGCCGCGTGGCAAACACCCTGTGCTGGCGCTATTCCTCGACCTTGATCCGCACATGGTTGATGTGAATGTGCATCCTGCAAAGGCGGATGTTCG
>CALAIO010000175.1 GCA_937923355.1 uncultured Rhizobiaceae group bacterium
TGGTTCTGGCAAGCGGGTGTCGATTGGATGGTGGAGAACTGGTACTCATCATTAGAAACCTTTAAAGCCTGGTTCTTTGAAGATGTTTTATCGCCAATAAAAACTGCATTCCTGGGAATGCCTGTTTTTGCAACCTTTATCCTGATTGCTGGTATTGGCTTTATCATTGGCGGCGTACGCTCCGCATTGATTGTAAGCGCTTATCTATTATTCATCGCACTAACCGATTGGTGGGACAGAGCGCTGATTACTGCTTACCTTACAACCATCGCTGTTCTGGTAGCCGTATTCTTGGGCGGGTTTATCGGTATCCTCTGTGCGCAAAGTAAAAGAGCTACAAAGGTTATTCTAATCGTCTGCGATACGCTACAAACGTTTCCTTCGTTCATTTATCTTATTCCAGCCATCATGCTATTCAACGTATCGAACACCGCGGTTCTCATCGCGATTACGCCATATGCCATGATCCCGGCGATGCGTTATACGGTTGAAGGGTTGAGGAATGTATCACCAGCCTTGCAAGATGCAGGGTCAATGTCAGGCGTCAGCCGTATGCAGAGGTTGTTCTCAATTGAACTACCACTTGCCTTCCCTCACATTGTCCTGGGCATCAATCAGACCGTGATGTTTGCATTGGCCATGGTTATCATTGGCGCATTGATTGGCAGTACCGCTGATCTCGGAGAACTGATCGTTGGTTCGCTCTCTGATAAAGACGGAATAGGAAATGGTCTTATCCTCGGTCTTTGTGTTGCATTCATGGGATTAATAGTCGACCATCTGTTAAACACTTGGGCCAGAGCTCGCAAAGAGGCTTTGGGCTTGGCGTGATCTTATAGTTATTCTTATGTCATAAAATTTAAGGGAGAAAATTATATGTCTAAACGTGTTGCCGTAATTGGAGCAGGCCCATCCGGCCTGGCGCAACTGAGAGCCTTTCAATCTGCAAAGAAAAACGGCGAAGACATTCCTGAAGTGGTTTGCTTTGAAAAACAGGACAATTGGGGTGGCCTATGGAATTACACTTGGCGCACCGGTTTGGATGAATATGGCGAACCCGTGCACGGTTCCATGTATCGCTACCTATGGTCTAACGGCCCAAAAGAAGGTCTGGAGTTTGCGGACTATTCCTTTGAAGAACATTTCGGCAAGCAAATCGCCTCTTACCCGCCTCGCGCAGTTCTCTTTGATTACATACAAGGACGCGTAGAAAAAGCTGGCGTTCGTGACTGGATACGTTTCCGCACCCCTGTTCGCCATGTTGAATGGGATGCTGGTGCAAAGAAGTTTAATGTTACCTCACATGATCTAGTGAACGATAAAATCACCACAGAACAATTTGAAAATGTTGTTTGTTGCAATGGCCACTTCTCAACACCAAATGTACCAAGCTTTGATGGGCTGGATCGTTTCAATGGCCGCGTGCTTCATGCACATGATTTCCGCGATGCAGTTGAGTTCAAAGACAAGAATATTTTGATCATTGGCACGTCGTATTCAGCAGAAGACATTGGCTCTCAGTGCTGGAAGTATGGTGCAAAAACAATTACTGTTAGTCACCGCACTGCTGCCATGGGCTATGACTGGCCTGACAATTGGGAAGAGGTGCCGCTGCTTACCAAAGTGGAAGGCAATACCTGTACATTTAAGGACGGCACAATGAAGGAGATCGATGCTATCATTCTTTGTACCGGTTATCTGCATCACTTCCCGTTCATGGAAGAAAGCCTGAAACTTCGCACTGCCAACCGCCTTGCATCAGCTGATCTTTATAAGGGTGTGGCTTACGTTCATAATCCGGAACTTTTCTACATCGGCATGCAGGATCAGTGGTTCACCTTTAACATGTTTGATGCACAGGCATGGTGGGTGCGTGATGTCATTATGGGCAAGATTGCAATACCTTCGAAAGCAGAAATGGAAGCAGACGTTGCAGACCGTGTCGCTCGCGAAGATGCGCTTGAAGATGATTATCAATGTATTTGGTATCAGGGCGATTATACAAAAGAGCTTATGGATGAAACAGATTATCCGACTTTTGACATCGAAGAAGCATGTATCGCTTTCAAGCAATGGAAAGGCCATAAAAAACAAAACATCATGACCTTCCGTGACAATTGCTATAAGTCAGCAATTACAGGCACAATGGCACCAGTGCACCATACCCCATGGAAAGATGCGATGGACGATACCATTGAGAGTTATCTTCAAAACTAACTGAGATAGTGCGCACTTTTGGAGTGCGCGTTATTTTATCTGTACTTTGAAAGTATCACTGATAAATGCAATTTAATGCCAGATGAGTGGCATTAACTGCGTGGTTTGCTCTTTGTTGGGTCATAATGGGCAAAAGGAACAATCGTTGCCGGAAGGCGTTTTTGGTGACCGTCCAGTTTTCCTATTTCAAGTTCTGTTCCAACCTCACTATGCGCCACATCAACTCGCGCCAGAGCGATGTTCTTTTTCAATAGTGGCGAGCGCATGGATGAAGTCACTTCGCCAATCTGCGCGCGGCCAATATGAATGCAATCGCCGTGACCCACGTCCACATTGCTATCAATATCAAGACCCACTAATTTACGCGCAGGTGTTTCCTTGCGACGGATTAAGGCATCACGACCGATAAAATCATCTGTCTTGCTTTTCAGTGGAACTGTAAAGCCAATGCCTGCCTCAAACGGGTCTGTTTGGTCTGAGAAATCATAGCCCGCAAAAATCAAACCTGCTTCAATGCGTACCATATCGAGCGCTTCAAGCCCCATAGGTTTAAGGCCAAACTCCTGCCCTGCTTCCCAAATCGCATCGAAAATTTCTTCACAATGTTTTGGATGACAAATAACTTCGTAACCCAGTTCACCTGTATAACCAGTACGAGATAAAACAAAAGGCGTACCTTCTGCATTATTTAAACGGGCAGGTGTAAATCTAAACCA
>CALAIO010000176.1 GCA_937923355.1 uncultured Rhizobiaceae group bacterium
GGTGTGACTGTTATTGGGTCACTTGATTCAAAATCATTTGTAAAAGGTTTGCTTTCAGGCTGTATCGGGCTTTGGCTTTCAATGATTGGCTTTGATGACAATCTTGGTGCACAGCGTTTTATCTTTACTGACGCACTCGCAGGCGGGATTAATATTATCGCTGCTCTGATTGGCTTATTTGCCATTCCTCAAGTGCTGGACATGTTCTCAAAGGGTAGAAATAGCGCTGCGATTGAAGCAATTGAAGTGCCCAAACAATCGTTCATAGATTCTTTAAAAGAAATGACACGCAGCGGCCGAGCACTTTCTATTGGCACAATTTTCGGCAGCATCATTGGTCTTATTCCTGGTGTAGGCGGGCAGATTGCTGGTTTAGTTGCATATGACCAAGCAAAGAAATTTTCTCCTGATAAAGAGAAGTTTGGCACAGGTCATTCCGAAGGTTTGATTGCTGCTGAATCAGCTAACAATGCAATGGTTGGTCCATCACTGGTTCCGCTACTAACACTTTCAATTCCCGGAAGCCCGACAGCTGCTGTTCTTCTTGGTGGACTTATCATTCATGGTATTTTCCCTGGCTCTGATCTTTTTGACAATCACCCACAAGTTGCCTGGACGTTCATTAACTCCATGTTGATTGGGCAAATTCTGATGGTTATCTTCGGCATTTACACTGCGACTTGGGCTGCTCGTATTGCGCGCGCACCAGTTCCGATTATGGCCGCTGCTGTTATGGTCTTGGCGCTCTTTGGTGCTTATTCAGTTCAACAATCCATGGGCGATGTCTACATCATGCTGGCGCTTGGTATCGGCATGTTCTTCTTGGAGAAATTTGGTTTTTCTGCTGCACCTCTCGTGCTTGGTCTTATCTTGGGCCCAATTGCAGAATCTAATTTTACAACAGGCTCTCTCATCGCAAATGCTCAAAATGGCCCGGTTGAATATTTCATGACAGGAACATTAAACATTTTCCTTATCGCACTTGTTGTTGCATCCATTGCTTACAGCTTCTGGTCTAACATGGTGCAAGGTAAAGCTGCCAAGAAAGCGCAAGGAGCAACATCATGACCGCTTCTCGTTTACAACATACAATATCATCAGGCGTTGTTTTACTTGTTGCAGCGATTGTCACTTACATTAGCTTTACGCAAGAACCGGCAGACGCATTTTTATTCCCGCGACTAATTGCTATTTTCTTTGTCAGTTTAGCTGCTTGGAATTTTGTTCGTGCTGTAACCGGTATTGCAAAGGTTGGCGTTGGCTTGGACATGACTGAGTTTAAGAACATTGTTCCGGGCCTTCTTACAATGGTTATCTTTGTGTTTTTTGCAGCAAAGATGCTTGGCTTCTATCTTGCGTCTACCATTGCCTTTATGATCATTTTTACGCTTTATGACCCTGCCCCTATTAACGACGGGAAAGCATGGGTAAAGCGCCTAATCGTGACTGTCTGTTTTATGGCAGTGATGTATTGCCTCTTCGCGTTATTGCTTAAAGTGCAAACGCCGAGCGGTATTTTGTTCTAGTCGACAGAACGTTTGAAAAACTCTGGGAGGAGATAAAATATGAATAAACTTATGAAATCATTGGCAATCGGTGTAACAGCTGTTGCCATGTCAGCAGGTGCAACATTTGCAGCTGATTATCCTGACCGCCCAATTGGCGTTGCAGTATCTTATGGTGCTGGTGGCGCGACTGACTTTCAGGCTCGTATTGTAACCATGGTTGCAGGCAATGAAGACATTTTGGGTCAGCCAATTTACATCGTTAACAAGCCTGGCGCTGGTGGCCGTGTGGGTTGGAACTGGTTTGCAACAGAAGCAGAAGCTGATGGCTACACAATGTCAGCTTACAACATTCCACACTTCATTGCTCAGTCTATCAAAGGTGGCGTAAGCTACTCGGCAGACAGCTTTGAACCAATTGCAAACTGGGGCGCGGACCCTGCCGTTGTCGTTGTCGGCAAGGACAGCCAGTTTAATACAATTCAAGAAATGGTTGAGCATGCTAAAGCTAACCCTGGAAAAGTAACTCTTTCTGGTGCTGGTCTTTTTGTGGGTCACCATATTGCTGCGCTTCAAATTGAAAAAGCAACGGGTGCAAAATTTGCTTACATCCCAACCAAGGGTGGCGGTGCTGCAGCAATGAAAGCTGTGATTGCAGGCGACGTATTGGGCGGTATCAACAACTTGTCTGATGCATTCCGTGCACAAGAAGCAGGTAACGTCAAAATTCTTGGTGTTGCTGACATTGAGCGTAATGCTGAGTTCCTACCAGACGTACCAACGCTAAAAGAAGCTGGTTACGATGTTGATAATGCTTCGGTGAACTTCCGTGGCCTTATGGTCAAAAAAGGTACGCCGCAAGAAGTAATCGACAAGCTTGCAGCAAAAGTACCTGAAATGTTTGCGCACGCACGTGTTGCAAAACGCATGAAAGCGGGTGGCTCACCAATGAAAATCATGAGCCGTGCAGAAGTACAAGCTATGTGGGCGAAACGCCAAGAAACACTTAAAGAGCTACTAGCAGGTCTTTAAGAAAACGCCTTCGGGGCAAAAAAGATCGGGCAGGCCTTTTCCTGCCCGATCATCTTACGAAAGAAAGAAATTAAATGTCTGTTGCGGCACTCTCTGAAAGTGATGAAATCCAACTGGTCAATGACCTGGTTGAACGTGCACGTGTTGCACAAAAAGAGTTTGAGGCAAACGGCAGCCAGGAGCGCTATGATATGGCAGCACTGGCAGCGGCATGGGCTTTGATGGATCCTGTACGCAACGAAGAACTGGCAACCATGGCAGTAGAGCTTACTGGCCTTGGCAATGTCAAAGACAAGATTACTAAAAATCACCGCAAGACACTTGGCGTTTTGCGCGACATTAAAAATTCAAAAACCTATGGTGTTTTAAGCGACGATCCTGCAACGGGCATTACCGAGATTGCGCGTCCTGTTGGTGTGGTTGGCGCTGTTGTGCCTTCTACTAACCCGGTTGCAACTCCTGCAAACAATGTAGTCAATGCCTTGAAATGCGGTAACGCAATCATTCTTTCGCCGTCTCCAAAAGGCGTTGCAGTTTGTGAAAAGTTGCTTGGTTATATTCATGCAGAGTTTGACAAGATTGGATTAAACCACGATCTCGTTCAAATGATCCCTGCGCCCGTTTCCAAGGTTAAAGCGCAACGTTTGATGGAGGCTGTTGATATTTTGGTCGTAACAGGCAGCCAGAATAATGTGCATCGCGCTTACTCATCTGGTACGCCTGCGATTGGTGTTGGGGCGGGTAATGTAACCGTGATCATTGACGAGACCGCCGACCTTGCAAGTGCGGCACAAAAGATTACTGCATCCAAGACTTTCGACAACGCTACGTCTTGTTCATCAGAAAATGTCTTGATTGTTGTTGATAGCATACGTGATGAATTTATGTCTGAACTACACAAGGCTGGCGGGCGGATGCTGGATGGTGAAAACACATCCAAGATTAAGTCATCCCTTTTCCAAGACGGCGGATTAAACCGTCATATCATAGCCCGCGACATTGATCAGGTGATTGATGTAGCACAAGTTGAT
>CALAIO010000177.1 GCA_937923355.1 uncultured Rhizobiaceae group bacterium
TCGATCCATTTTTTGATTTTCTGTTCGAGTTTGTCTGGCGAGACTGGTTTTGACAGATAGTCATCCATGCCTGCGTCGAAGCATCTTTCCATGTCGCCTTTAATGGCGTGTGCGGTTACGCCGATGATTGGGGTGTGATGGTCGCTGTCCTGCTCGCGCTTGCGGATTTCCTTTGTGGCTTCGTGACCGTTCATCATCGGCATGGAGACATCCATACAAATCACTTTCGGATTATGCTTTTCATAAAGCTTGACCGCTTCCTTGCCATTATTGGCAATCAGGAAGTTATAGCCAGCCCCTTGCAGAATTTGACGGAACACAATCTGGTTCACCTCATTGTCTTCTGCAACCAATACATCAATCTTCTGACTGTCATCTGTCCTTGCCGAGAAGCTGCGGCTTCCGTCTTCGCGTGTTGTTGTAACGTTTTTGTCAGAGACCGTTGTTGTAACCGCAGGACGTTCTGCAATTGCGGGCGTTGAAGGTTGTGAAGGTTGTGTTGCTGTCTGTGTTGAAGCTTGCGTTGATGTCGAGAGCGCTGCGACATTCGGATCCGCCAATGCTGGCACTTCATCCATGTTAAGCGATGGTGCAGATGCCTGTTGTGACTCTGGTGCAGCAGGGCTTGCAAGTGGTGCTTCATGCTCCACGTTTTGTAACGCACCTTGCGCATCGCGAAGGCCTGTTTGTGTAACCTGCTTGTTACCAATCGCACGTACCATGGCAACACCCTCACGCGTATCACTGCTTTCATCACGCGCATCTTGCAGCACGCGGATAATTGTCTCAAGCAGAAGCGACGAACGTGCAGGCTTGACCAAATGGCCCTGAATGCCAAGTGACGAGAAGTTCTGACCGTCTTCTGTCTGGTCAACCGACGTCAACATGATGACCGGTGTCTTGTTAAGCTGTGCATCAGAACGAATGGCCTGTGCCACCTCGCCGCCATTCATATGCGGCATGTGATAATCAAGGATGACACAATCAAGCTCAATACCCTGTTGTGCCATGGCGCGCATTACCGCCAGCCCTTCAGGACCGGATGCTGCCGCGGCACTGTCAAACTGCCACGCCTGCATGTTCTCAAGCAGGATGGAGCGGTTGACCAGATTATCATCAATAATCAAAACACGCGCACCGCTGACATCAACCGGCACATGTTTCTTGCGGGTTGGATTGCCGTGCACTGGCAATCTAATCTCAAACCAGAAGGTAGACCCTTCACCCAGTTCAGACGTAACACCAATATCACCACCCATGAGCTCAACAAGCGAAGACGAGATGGCAAGGCCAAGGCCTGTGCCTTCGTGTTTACGTGTAGCACTTTCATCAACTTGTGAGAACTTTTCAAACACACGGTCTGCTTTTTCTTGCGGAATGCCAATGCCTGTATCTTCAATGGCTATTCTGAGCTTGGCTTCATTGTTCTCAACCTCGCCGCTGACATCGATGAAGACATGACCTTCTTCAGTAAACTTCACCGCATTGCCCATGAGGTTGGTAACAATCTGTCGAATACGACCGACATCACCGACAAACATCTCAGGCAACGACGGATCAATGCGCACGACCAATTCAAGGTCTTTCTCAGCCACTTTGGAAGACACAAGCGTTGCAACATCTTCAATCGCTTCACCAATTTTAAACGGCGCAGGGTCAAGTTCCATTTGACCTGCGTCAATCTTCGAGAAATCCAGAATGTCATTGATAATCGTCAGAAGTGCTGCACCGGACTTCACAATGATATCAGCAAACGTCTTCTGCTTCTGATCAAGCTCCGTCTTAATCAACAGCTCAGCCATACCCATAACACCGTTCATCGGCGTACGTATCTCATGAGACATATTAGCCAAAAACTCACTCTTCGCGCGATCCGCGAGTTGTACTCTTTCATTCGCAATGCGAAGGTTGTCCAATTGTCGTAAGATCATTTTTTCCATTGGCAAGAAAATAAACAGACCAACAGCAAGCAGCATGATTAAACCAGCAGCAACAAATGCAATAGTAATTGTTTTCAGTGCTGCAGAAGCATCCACCAACTTGTCTGAAACGAATGAAATTTGTGCGTTATCAAATTGTCCAATAAGCAAGCCATGCACACTCGTAATACGACTTGCAGCATCCATATAAGGCGCTGAATAATTAATCACCCGGCGTTGATTTTTAATATCAATGAAATAAGGGCGGCGCTCAGGGACATGAATATCTGTCAAACGTTGAACTTCATTTACACGGCCAATCAGATCGTCATACATCCAGAATGGATCACCGTTAAGTGATGTAATATCCTCAAATTCGGACCTTATTTCTTCTCTCAGCTGGCTGTAAACCTGTTTTGTTTTATCAACATTAACAACAAGTTCTTTGTGATGAAGTTTTAGAAAATCTAACGTTGTGCTAAGACCATTACCAATGTTTGGATTTTGCAAACGTTCAGAAGCGAGCGCAACCTGCTCAACCGTTTCGTTTAGATGAGATAATTTTCGGTTAAGCTCATTGAGGCGATAAATATCATTATTATTATAATTGAACGCAAAAATGAAAACTGCGCCAAGACCGCCTATCAATAAAAGACTTAATAGATATCGTATTCTTACGCTAAACAAACTATTCCTAAACATATTACCCCAAAACGTTGTCATAGCCCGATACAGAGCTGCCCACATTTCAGAATAAGTGCAGAAAGGTAAGAAAAGGTTAACCCTAATAAAATCTTACTTGACGATCGTTAGCTTCTCAGCCGCCCTGGTTATTGCTGTATAAAGCCAACGATCACGATGCTCCCTAAACGCATAACTTTCGTCAAATAAATAAACGTCTTCCCACTGCGAACCCTGTGCCTTGTGTACAGTCAAAGCGTAACCATAATCAAAGTCGTCATGACGCCTTTTTATTTGCCAAGGGACTTCTTTTTCTGGTTCTTCGAACGCGGCCTTGAGCAATTTGACTTTTGCAGAATGCCGATCAACCCCCTCATCTTCTGTGCGGATCAAAATATTCATCGCAGGTTTAACCGTACGCGCTGCACTCGTTACCTGCCAAAGCGAACCGTTGAGCAGCCCCTTTTTAGGATCATTGCGAAGGCAAACAAGTTTATCGCCCGCAGCAGGTAATGGTCCTTCAAAGCCTTTTAAATCTCGCAAACGTTGATTATAGAGCCTGCGCGTTTTATTCGTACCGACCAGTACCTGATCGGCAGCAAGCACATCATCCGTATTCACATCACGCTTTGAGATTACCTTAGCAGCATCCCCATAATCGCCGATCATGACCTGATTGCCTTCACGCACTTGGCGGGCAAGTTCAATAATCGGATTATCCCTCGCTTGGCGATGAATTTCTTCAAGCAGGATATCAGGCTCATGTTCGGTAAAAAACCCGCCGCCACTGACAGGTGGAAGCTGGCCAGGATCGCCCAAGACCAGTACAGGCGTACCAAACGACAAAAGATCCCGCCCCAAATCTTCATCGACCATCGAACATTCATCAATGATAATCAGATCAGCTTTTGAAAGTGGACTTTGACGGTTTAGAGAAAACGTCGGCAAAACTTCTTTTTTGCCTGTCTCTTCATCCTCAACCACATCTTCGCCTTTGGGGCGGTAAATCAATGAGTGAATGGTTGAAGCTTTGGACGCGCCACGAGAACGAAGCACTTGAGCAGCCTTGCCTGTGAAAGCTGCAAATAAAACATCGCCATCAACATCTTCAGCCAGATGGCGT
>CALAIO010000178.1 GCA_937923355.1 uncultured Rhizobiaceae group bacterium
GAAAAATCGTGAAGCAACAATCGATTTCACGGGCACATCTGACATCGAAAAGAATAACTTCAACGCACCAGAACCGGTATGCCGCGCAGCTGTGCTCTATGTTTTCCGCATCATGGTTGAAGGTGACATCCCGATGAACGCGGGATGTCTGAAGCCGTTAAACATTATCATACCCGATGGCTGCATGTTGAAACCGCAATATCCTTCTGCCGTGATTGCTGGAAACACTGAAACCAGCCAGCACGTCACAAATTGCCTGCTGATGGCATTTGGTGCCTTCGCAAATGCACCCGGCACAATGAACAATCTAACCTACGGCAATGAGCGCTATCAAAACTACGAAACCATGTGCGGCGGCGCACCTGCTGGTGTGATGAATGATGGCACCCCCTTCAGTGGCGCAAGTGCTGTACAAACGCATATGACGAATACAAGATTGACTGACCCGGAAATTCTTGAAATGCGTTATCCTGTGACCGTGGAAGATTTTTCCATTCGTAGAGGCTCTGGTGGCGATGGCAAATACAAAGGCGGCGACAGCGTATCACGCACTTTACGATTTAATGAAGACATGACCTGCGCAATTCTGTCCTCATCAAGAAAACTCGCGCCAAAAGGCTTGAATGGTGGTGGCGATGGCGCAACTGGTTCAACACTTGTAAGACGTCTGAGCGGCCAAACAGAAGAGCTTGGACACTGCGACCAAACCGATGTAAAAAAAGCCGAAGCCGTTATATTAAATACACCTGCCGCTGGCGGGTATGGGGAAGTTTAGATGTCAACAATCACTACAATCCATGAACTGCAAGCACTTGCGAAACGCCGTGTGCCTAAGATGTTTTATGATTATGCGGATAGCGGTTCCTGGACTGAAGGCACTTACCGCGACAATGAAGATGCTTTTGCACGTCAGAAGCTTCGCCAACGCGTTGCGGTAAATATTGATAATCGTAGCCTTAAAACCAAGATGATTGGCGAAGATGTTTCCATGCCCGTAGCACTTGCACCTGTTGGTTTAACTGGCATGCAACATGCTGATGGTGAGATACTGGCCGCTCAAGCAGCCGAAGAATTTGGCATCCCTTTCACGCTAACTACCATGAGTATCTGTTCAATCGAAGATGTGGCAGAAAACACCAAAAAGCCGTTTTGGTTTCAGCTTTATGTAATGCGCGACAGAGGTTTTTCTGAAAGCCTGATGCAAAGAGCAGAAGATGCTAATTGTTCAGCGTTAGTGCTTACGCTTGATCTGCAGGTTCTGGGTCAGCGTCATAAGGATATAAAAAATGGCCTGAGTGCACCACCAAAACCAACACTTGCCTCAATTGTGAACCTGGCAACAAAACCTCGTTGGTGCTGGAACATGCTACAAACCAAACGCCGTGAGTTTGGCAATATTGTCGGCCATGTAAGCGGCGTGGACGACATGTCGTCCTTGAGCGACTGGACAGCCAGCCAGTTCGATGCAAGCCTGGACTGGTCATCCATTGAGTGGGTCAAGAAGCACTGGAAACGCAAGCTAATCCTCAAAGGCATCAACGATGTTGAAGATGCAAAGATCGCAGCCAAAATCGGTGCCGATGCTATTGTCGTATCAAACCATGGCGGGCGGCAACTGGATGGCGCGCTTGCTTCTTATGACATTCTGGAAGAAATCGTAAACGCAGTTGGCGACAAGATCGAAGTACATATGGATGGCGGCATTCGCTCTGGTCAGGATGTTTTAAAAGCAATGGCCAAAGGTGCTAAAGGCACTTACATTGGCCGCTCTTATATTTATGGCCTAGGCGCAATGGGTAAACCCGGTGTCACAAAAGCACTTGAAATCATCCGCAATGAAATGGATGTGACCATGGGGCTTTGCGGTGAAAACAACATTGAAAATGTGGGTTTACACAATCTGGTTCGTTAGGCGTTATTCAGCACCAACGATTAATACCCAGAAATGATTTAAGCGAGGGCTTTTACCAGACGTATTGGAGGCATAGGCAATGCCGCCCAAACTGTAATTACGCTTGAGCAAAATCTTGCGGTGTCCCGGTGAATTAAGCCAACCCTCAATTGCAGCCTCTATGCTTTGATAACCAACGCCGAGGTTCTCCCCTGCACTGTTGTCAAAACCTACGGCAAAAATCCGCTTTTTGAATTGAGTAGACGGACCGAACTCATGACCGAATTTACCACTGCTACCCATCAGATCAGCATGCCGCTGGGCAGCAGCCATCAATCGTGGATCAAATTTGAATTCTGGCAAGAAATGTCTTTTGCGAACCTGATTGATTTTAGCCATGGAAATATTGGCATCAAATTCAACAATAACATCTGAAGGCGCATAAGCTTGTGTCTCTGGCTTTAACGCATCTGACTTTAAACTTGGCGAACAAGCAGAAATCAGAACCAAACAGAAAAAAGCAATGATATGTTGAACAAACCGCATCTTGTTAATATCAGGCAGTTTTATTAATAAGTCGTTCGTCTACTGAGTTTTATATCAAGCTGCTTTTTTGAAAGATTTATATTGTTCATAGGCAACATTAATACGTGAAAGCATTGTGCTTGCGTATTGCTTGACCTCTAGCGGCATATCAATCGAGAACAAATCCGGATGATAGGACTTTGCAAGCTCGTGATAAGATTGCTTAACCTCTTGCGATGTTGCGTCATAACCAACGCCCAAAATTTCAGCCCAATTCCCACCAATGTTATCACTGACTTTTAGCTTAGGGCGCGTTTGAATTTTGCTTTTCTTGGGCACAAGCTTGATAATATGTTTCTTTGACAGAAACGTAGTTTCACCGTCATCATTCAGAAGTTCAATAAATTGGCTTTCATTATTTAAAACAGCTTCAATCAATCCACTCAGACCGCAGACCAATTTGCCTTCAAGTTCAATACCATCTGCTACGCTTACTATAACATCGACTGTCTTTTGTTGGTCTTGGCTAAACATTTACTGCATCCTTTTGAAACAATTCAAACTACGTACGTAATGGAAAGCAAAAGGCGTGCCAGTTTTCATGAAACAAAAAGAAAACCCGGCTTATGGGGAAGCCGGGTTCACAGAAATTATATGTAAAAATACGTTTATGCAGCTTGAATATTAATCGCCTTGGGGCCTTTGCCACGATTGTCTGGCTCGGTTTCAAATGTGATTTGCTGATTTTCAGTCAAACTTTCCATTCCAGATGCTTGCACGGCAGAAATATGAACAAAAACGTCTTTTCCGCCATCTTCTGGTGTAATAAAGCCAAAGCCTTTTTCGGTGTTAAAAAATTTAACGGTTCCAGATTGTGACATGGTTGGGGGTCCTTTCTTCCATCTCAAAATTTGCGGCGTATACCGCTGACAGGCAGTGCACAATGTCGAGGAAAGGGTGAAACGGTGTGTATTCTACTTCATTTCGCAAGGTTTAAAACCAACCATGCTGAACTTTTAAATTCAGTTATTCCAGTCATCTTCATGTTCGCAATATGCCCGAACAAAACAATATTTGCGCCATACGTAGAAATAAGCAAGTAGTATTTCACAAATGTGACACGCTATCTAAGTAGTCGAAATTACCGACTAAAAGTAAAACCATTAAATGCCAGCTCTAACAATCTGCTTTATATAAGCTTTTTTAAAATGTACGAACAGAAGCCCAAGGGATTTCTTCCAGGCAAAATTCACCACCAATAATCAAGTTTCGGGTGGTAATTGGCGCTACCACACCATAATGATGTGAAATGACAAAAAACCTAAGTGCAAACATTCAGCCCTCAACCAAAGATTGGTTACTCATTGGCCTATTAGCTTTCATTTGGGGTGGATCATTTTTGTTTGGCAGAATACTGATGATCGAATGGCCACCCTTTACCGTGGTCTTTTTAAGAGTATTCATTGCAGCCATTACACTTTGGATCTTTGTTATCTTCACAGCCAGAAAGTTTCCAACACACAGCAAAATTCTCTCTGCAATTTTAATTATGGGCATATTAAACAACGTCATTCCATTTTCACTCATTCTGATTGGGCAACAGGAAATAGGTTCAGGCCTTGCAGCAGTGGTAAATGCCATGACACCCATATGGACACTTATAATTGCCAATCAATTCACAACAGATGAAAAATTTTCTACCAATAAAATATTGGGAATTTGTTTTGGTTTTATGGGGGTAGCAACGCTAATTGGTGCAGATTTTATTCAAGGCTTAACGGCATCAGCATGGGCGCAGGGCGCCGTTCTAGGCGCTACTATTTCATATGGCTTTGCAGGCGTTTGGGGCAAACGCTTTAAGGGGCAAGACCCCATCATCATATCAACAGGTCAACTAACAGCTTCAAGCATTGTAATGTTACCAATCATATTTATAGCTGAAGACCCATTTTCAATCTCTCCGCCAGATCTCGAAATGATAATTGCATTATTAGGACTGGCGATTGTCTGCACCGCATTTGCTTATGTGTTATTCTTCAAAATCTTAAGCAACGTGGGCGCTACCAATGTTTCACTTGTCACTTTTTTAGTTCCGGTAAGTGCAATTGTTTTAGGTATTTTTTGGCTCGGTGAAACTTTGACATTAAGCAATATCATTGGAATGATCCTGATAATTGTCGGGCTTTCCTTGGTGGATGGCCGCATCTTGAAGATGACTGGATTAAGGCAATAAACTTATTAATAGCCACCAATCTGGCAGTAAGAAAAATTATTTCCACACCTCGGAATTAAAATTAAACCAGCCAAATCAGGTATTTGGAGCGAGGCTAAAAACAGCTAATCTGGAAAAAGATAAAACAGCTTGCGCTTATCCATTTTTATCTTAGACTTTAGTTTAGGGTTGGGTATCAACAAGAGGAGGTTGATATGCAAATATTACAAAAGGCCAATTTTATCATTACGATTGCAGCATTTGTTTTTATATCAGCAATTGTATTTGGACTGATTGGATAAAATAGCTGACGTCAGTATTGAGTTTTAAAGACGTTTATTTTTCCGCAAGCCAAAGGCTCACCGTTAAGGCGTCTTTGGCTTGTTTGTTTTTAGGCTCAAGATGTTTCACCTTGTTCAATTTAAGCCCTGCATCTTTTAGCCATTCGCCCATTTGTTCATCCGAAAAACCCATTCGAATATGAGCATGATCGTCTCTTAGGAATTCCAATTCATGCGGAGCAAAATCAACAATCAACATGCGCCCGCCTTTAACCAAGGCTTTTGAAGCCTCAGAAATTGCACCTTGAGGGTCATCCAGATAATGGAGAACCTGATGGATTGTAACCAAATCAAACGAAGATGATGGTGTCGGCAAAATATAAAGATCACCTTGCCTTGTTTGAACACGAGAAAGATTAGCTTCATCTAGGCGAGAACGGGCAATTGAAAGCATATCGCGACTTGCATCAATGCCTGTGCCCTTTTCAAAATTGCCGGAAAACAATTCAAGAATACGCCCCGTGCCAGTGCCCAGATCAAGCATGTTGTTGATCTTGTCTTTTCCAATCATGGATAGCATTGCAGATTCAACGCTGGCTTCATCAATGTGGAGCGAACGAATTTTATCCCATTCACCTGCATTATGGCTGAAATATTCAGATGCTTGCGCCGCACGTTTTTTGCGCACCATCTGCAAGCGTTCTCTATCTCGCTCAATATCTTTATCACTTGGGTCAAACTGGGATATGATCGATTGAACAAGGCCAGAGCCAGTCCCTTGGTCCACCAATCTGAAATAAGCCCAAGCCCCCTCTTGGTAGCGCTCAAGCAAACCGGCCTCTGTAAGCAGCTTTAAATGGCGCGAAATACGCGGTTGAGACTGACCAAGAATTTCAATTAAATCTGAAACCGTCAAATCAGTTTCAGACAAAAGCGACAGCAAACGCAAACGCGTTGACTCACCTGCTGCGCGCAAAAAATTGACTGATTGATCAAGGGATAGAGTATTTTCGTTCGCCAAAGTATGTTGACCCAATTTCAGATAAACATATCTTTATATCCAGAAAGCATATTTTACAATGCAACGTTTACTGTAGATTATCGGCAGCAAGAGCATAGCCGCCACCTGCTCCATCCATAAAATGATAATGATCATCAGATGTAATGGATGGCACAAAACAGGTAAGCACCGCGCTATCCTGTTCGCTCAGACCAAATTTCAATGCTTTTTTATCTCGATGTTTTTCCAAAAAAGCGCGCAATTCTTTGACCTTTTCAACATCCATAGAAAGCGTCATACGAATACCGTCCTGAATTTTACGGTAGTCTGTATTCAACGATAATTGCTTGCGATAATGCGTAGGATCAAACGCCCCCATGGACCAACCAGTTTTATTCAATACCAGTGCTATGAATGCAATAAGATAAAGCTTTATCTTGCTCATGCCAGTGGCTTTTGCTTCAAGATCAACCCCTTCGGCTGGCCATTTGAACTTCACTTGATCTTCAGGGGCGGGATGGCCTTCTGGTTTATCAGAATTAATCATAGATAACAGTTCTTCAAGCACACCTGCAGGAATAGAGGCTTCCCCATCCGCTACTTCAACAATCATGGAAATGATTTTGCTACCCTCTTTTTCGATAGGCATCCAGCGACATGAAAGACCTGTCAAATCAGGATACTCCCCAGATTTAGCTGGTGTGATTTCATATTCACCCTGCTTCATCAATCTTTCAGCAAGAGCAACACCACGTCCTATAAATGCAAAATTGATAATAGCTTGAGAAACAAAAAGACCAGCAATTTTAACATCACATCCCTTTTCCCTGATATCTTTCACAGGAACGATTGCAGCACGAAGTTCAAGCGACAGTTCATCACGAACCCATGTTCTTGTCTTTGAAAGCACATCTTTTACGAGGTCATAATCATCAGGAGAAAAAGCAATCGCTGCACCATCGCCTCCAAAGATATAAGGAATTTTTTGATGGTCAAGCGCATTCATAATGCCGGTAATCATTGCGACTCCAGCCATGTTCACAGCCTTGAATTTACCTGCTTCAATCGCCGCTCTTGATTGCACCACATCTGTAACAGCAACAAACCAACTATCTGGAATAGGCCTATAATTTTCTTCCGGAAGCGCTTCATAAAATGTTTTTAAAACTGGAAGTTCTTCAACAAATTGAGATGTACTCATAGTTTCCATAACGACTCTTTCAAAACATTTTTGTTGCATATTACCTTACCCGATATAACGTGATTGGTAGATAAAAAGTTTCGTGGAATACACAGGATGCAAACAAGAGGAAAATCCAAAGAAGTCAAACGCCGCTTGCGGGAATTGCTACCACAAATTACGATGGAAGACTTTTTAGCGATTGAGGAAATAGCGGATGCAGGGCATTTACGCCACCTTCCCCCTTCTATTCGCGCTTGGCAAGCAACCACAACCCATGCGCGACACGCGCATACAGAATATGATGCCTTACTAGAAGATGGCTATGATCAAGACTCTGCCCGACATTTTATATTGGATGATATAAATGCAAAACTTCTGGAGTGGGGTTGTAAAGAAACCCTTACAGACTCAGAAGAATAACAATTCTGATAAAGACACCTATATAAATATTACAGACTGCAAATTACGAGGACATAAAATGAAAAAGCTTTCCGATTTCCAAATCACAGACAAATGGCCAGCACAACACCCAGAGCGTATTCAGCTTTATTCATTACCCACACCAAACGGGATAAAAGCCTCAGCAATGCTGGAAGAAACCGGACTTACCTACGAGCCACATCTCGTCAGTTTTGCAACAGACGATCAAATGTCCCCTGAGTTTCTTTCACTCAATCCAAACAATAAAATCCCCGCTATCATTGATCCGAACGGGCCAAATGGGGAAGCATTTGGACTATGGGAATCTGGCGCCATACTTATCTATCTGGCCGAAAAAAGTGGCAAATTACTTTCAACAGATCCGGCAAAACGCCACGAGACAATCCAATGGCTGATGTTTCAAATGGGGGGCGCTGGCCCCATTTTTGGGCAATTCGGATTTTTCCATAAATTTGCAGGTAAGGAAATTGAAGACAAGCGTCCGTATGAGCGTTATCAAAATGAAAGCAAACGCTTGCTGGGCGTCATAGATAAACATTTACAAAATCGCGACTACATGGTTGGCGATGAATATTCGATTGCAGACCTGACATTATGGCCGTGGATCAGAACATTGAACGGCTTTTATGAGGCCAGCGAAGAACTGGAGATGTCAAAATACTCTGCAGTAAATGCCTGGTTCGAAAAATGTATCGCGCGCCCTGCTTCAGAAAAATCTACCAACATTCCAAAGAGGGATTAAACATGAGCCTGCCATTAACAACACTATCCGCATGCGCATTAGGCCTTTTACTGGTTGTGCTTTCACTTAGAATAATCGGCGTACGACGAGGTGAGAAAGTTTCACTTGGCAGCGGCGGCAATGAAACCCTTGAGCGTAGAATCCGTGCTCAAGGCAATCTCGTCGAATACGGCCCAATAGGGTTAATTCTAATCGGATTGGCAGAAATGCAAGAAGCAAATGCTTTTCTTTTGGGCATTGCCGCAGCTGCATTTGTAATGGGAAGACTGCTACACGGTTACGCGTTTGGGTTCACAAGTCGGGCGATGCGGCCACGCGTTACCGGAATGCTCCTAACACTTTTTAGCTTGCTTGGTATGATTGGTTTGAACATGTGGTGCGTGATTGTCAGTTAAGTGCTAACCCTTACTCATATATCCATTGTTCCCAAACTCGAGCAGTGAAAGTATCGCCTGCGCGGATTTCACCTTCGCATTCAACCCATGCTACAAGCCCACGCTTCATGTGTGCAGCTTCTGTAAAATTGAGCGCGGTGTCCGTTCTGCTGTGATCATCAACTTGTTCACCAATGTGTTTTGAAATAGATCCACCTGCCAGACGACATGGTGCGTTATAGCCATCTATGCGCAAGGTGGTGCCATTTTCAAACATGATGAGCGTACGCGGTGGCAAATAGCTGAGGTTAGGTATTCCTTCAAACACAAGATTTGCGCCAATCCAACCTGCATCAACCTCACCAAGGTTCATGTTTGATGCAATCTCTGCTAGTTCTTCTTCACTCAGAATAGAAAGTTGTCGCTCATTACGCATTTTGGTTCCGCGCTTGTACCAGGGCTCGCGACCACCTGATTTTCTGGTTAGCCCTTCATGAAAGTCTCCAGCAATTCCTCCAAAAGAAAGCGGGAGCGAAGCTACTTCTTCTGAAACAAAATTCTCACCTTTAGCTTGAAGAACACGCGTAACCTTACCAATCAGTTTTTTAGCAGGAACTATTTTCATCAGATTATTCCTAAAGTATCAATGTGCAATATTTTGAGCTTGTCCTGTTTGGTGATTCAATTCAACATGTGCCTAAGGTAAAGGAGAAGCTTATGCCCAAAAAACCAATCGTTGCCCTTGATATGCCAAAGTCTGAAGAGCCTCTAACGGAGCGCCAACAGAAATATCTAGATGTTTGCGATGAGAAACTTGGCTTTGTGCCAAACGTGCTTCAGGCTTATGCTTGGCATTCCACAAAATTTGATGGCTTTACTGCCCTATACAATGACCTCATGCTGGGCGATTCTGGTCTTTCAAAACTGGAACGCGAAATGATTGCTGTCGTCGTCTCATCCGCAAACAATTGTTATTATTGCTTAACTGCGCACGGTGCCGCTGTAAGACAGCTTTCAGGCAATCCTATTTTGGGCGAGCAAATGGTGATGAACTATCGCACAGCTGAACTCGATCCAAAAATCATGGCAGCATTAGACTTTGCCTACAAACTAACAAAAGAACCAGCCGTTATTGATGAACCCGATCGACAAGCCTTGCGTGATGCTGGGTGGCTAGACCGTGAAATATGGGACATCTCGGCAGTGGCAGCTTTCTTCAACATGTCAAACCGCATGAGCGCAGCAACAGACAAACAACCCAATGATGAATATCATTCAATGGCAAGGTGAGGGAATTATTGC
>CALAIO010000179.1 GCA_937923355.1 uncultured Rhizobiaceae group bacterium
ACACTTGGTTTTCCGTTAGTGCGGCGAATTATTAAATTGTCAAAAGAAGAGCGTATCACTTCCGTCGCCGACTTTTTAGGTTCGAGATATGGTAAAAACATCAAGGTTGCAGCGGTTGCCGCTATTATTGCTGTAATCGGCACGGTTCCCTATATCGCGCTACAACTAAAAGCTATTTCCAGTTCTGTTGATACATTATTGGTAAGTTTTGAAAACGGGTTTCCCACAGGTGCGGCACCCTTTGGTGATATTTCAATTTTTGTTGCGCTGGCACTTGTGTTGTTCGCCATTCTTTTTGGAACACGCCACGCCGATGCGACCGAACACCAACATGGCTTGATGCTTGCTATCGCCATGGAGTCTGTCATCAAGCTAATCGCATTTCTATGTATTGGGGCTTTTGTAACCTGGATTATGTTTGACGGGGTTCAGGATTTATTTTCTCAAGCTGTAGAAGATACAAATGTTCGCAAAATTATCGATAAAGGTTTTGATGCAAGTAATTTTCTAATTCTGACTTTTCTCAGTTTAAGCGTGTTTCTCTTGCTGCCAAGACAGTTCCATGTGGCTGTTGTTGAAAACAACTCCATAAAGGAACTTGAAAGAGCGCGATGGCTTTTCCCGCTTTATCTTGTAGCGATTAATCTGTTTGTTATTCCAATTGCAGTCGCTGGAACCATTCGTTTTGGTGTTGCAGCAAATGCAGATGACTATGTGCTTCTGCTACCTTTGCTTGAAGAGCAACGTGTGCTTGGATTGCTGGTCTTTATTGGCGGTTTATCTGCTGGTACTGCAATGGTGATTGTTGCCTCGGTTGCCCTTGCTATCATGATTTCGAATGATCTTGCCTTGCCACTTATTCTGCGCTCGCGTGCACGACGTGGTCAATTTGAACCAGAGAATATGGAAGGTAATATTCTCAACATTCGCCGAACTGCCATTTTTGCTGTCTTGTTGATGGCATATGTCTATTACAAGGCAGCTGATAATTCTGCCGCTTTGGCTTCGATTGGATTGGTATCCTTTGCCGCGATTGCGCAATTGGCACCAGCGTTTTTTGGTGGTTTGTTTTGGCGTAATGCAAACGCACGGGGCGCGATGTTTGGTATGACAACCGGATTTTTCGTTTGGGGTTACTGTCTATTACTACCTACGCTTTTATCACCTGATAATTCATTTGTTATGGAAGGACTATTCGGGCTTTCTTTTCTGAAACCTGAAGCTCTGTTTGGGACTTCGTTTAGCCCTATAGCCAATGGCGTTATATGGAGCCTTTTCTTTAATTCCATCGCATTCGTTATTGGTACATATAGCCGCGAAGCTGACCCGCAAGAGCGCATGCAGGCATCTCTCTTTGTAGAATATAAAGCACCAGTTGCACGCTATACAAATATTGGCAAATCCAATGTTAAAGTTACCCAACTGCAAGATACGTTAGCACGCTATATCGGCAAAGAAAGAACCGAACGCTCCTTTGAAACCTATTGGAAGAAGAATGGATTAGCTCCTCAAAATAAAGGATTTGTTGATAACGATATTCTCAGATATTCCGAGCAATTGCTGGCCAGTGCCATTGGAGCATCATCCTCCAGACTAGTACATACGCTTTTACTAAAGCGCTCTGATGAAAACAATCAGGCAGACCTTGAACTCCTGGATGAAGCTTCAAAAGCATTGCAATTCAACCGTGATGTGTTGCAGGCGGCATTCGATCAGCTTGAGCAGGGCATTACCGTTTTTGATGGTGATTTCAGACTAGCATCATGGAACACACAGTTTCGAACCATTCTCAATCTCCCCGCCCGCGTTGGACAAGCTGGTCTGCCACTCTCAGAAGTTGCTCGGGAAATCGCTCACCATAACCAGTTGGATAAGTTCGACAAGCATGGTGAGAAACTGGGACAAAGATTAATCAATCTTTCAAAATCGTGGCAGCTTGCATTACCCAATACGGGCGAAGTTCTGGAGATCAGCACGAACCCAATGCCTGAGGGCGGTATCGTTGTAACCTGGAATAATATTACCGAAAGGGTAAAGGCTGCCGAAGCGTTAAAAGAAGCAAATGAAACACTGGAAGGCCGCGTCGAGGAGCGCACGAGAGAATTGGAGCAGGCCAAGCTTTTTGCCGATCAGGCAAACGCCAGTAAAACGCGTTTTCTGGCAGCCGCAGGGCACGATATTCTTCAACCGCTTAACGCAGCAAGACTTTACTCAGCTACCTTAATGGAACGTGTGAACACCAGCAAAGACACTGAATTGGCAGACAATGTAAGCAAGTCTTTGGGTTCCGTTGAAGAAATACTTGGATCCATTTTGGCTATTTCTCGCTTGGATACTGCAAACCCTGAAATCAACATAAACAGCTTCCCACTGCACAAGATTACCAAACAGTTGGAAATTGAATTTGATCCAATTGCCAAATCGCAAGGGCTAGAACTAAAATTTGTGCATTCATCTAAATGGGTACACTCTGATCGCGCCTTGCTAAGAAGACTTCTGCAAAACCTGATTTCAAATGCTCTCAAATTTACGCAAACGGGCAAAGTGATTGTGGGAAGTAGAATTGATAATGATACAGTTTCACTCGAAGTCTACGATACTGGCATCGGCATACCGGAAAAAGAAAAAGAACACATCTTTGGTGAGTTTAATCGGCTCAACAATATGCCAGGTCAGGTTCCAGGGCTTGGGCTTGGCTTATCCATCGTTGAAAGGATTGCAACGCTACTTGATTTAAACGTTGAACTAAATTCAATACCTGACAAGGGAACGCATTTTAGGGTTCGTCTTGAACGTGTTCCGGCAAAAACTATTCCCCTTAAATCAGAAGCGAAGCCAAAGAAAAGAAAACTTGGTCAGCTTACAGGAACGACTGTAATATGTATTGATAATGAACCTGCCATTTTGGAAGGCATGGCTGCCTTGCTTGAAGAATGGGGCTGTGAAGTAGCAACCGCTCAGAACTTCGATGAAGCAAATGCCTATTTAAATGGTGCGTTTGGATTGCCAGACTTAATTTTGGCAGATTACCATCTTGATTCCACAACCGGCATTGAAGTGTATGACACTTTGATATCAAACTTAAAGAAATCCATTCCAGGTATTTTAATAACTGCTGACCGAAGTGAAGAGGTAAAGCTTCTTGCAGAAAATGCAGGTCTGGTTCTGTTAAATAAACCGGTTAAGCCAGCAGCCTTGAGAGCACTTGTCTCGCAAAACAAACGTCGCGCCATGGCCGCAGAGTAGACTTTCTTTTCTCAGGTATTATCGTGTACTGCGGATTGATTAACAGCAATCTTGTTCATCATAATTACTGCCTGCGTTCTGCTATCCACATTTAGCTTTAAGAGTACGGCTGAAACATGCGCCTTCACAGTTGCTTCTGATACACCAAGTTCATAAGCAATTTGCTTGTTTAAAAGCCCTTCGGCAAGCATGGATAAAACGCGTGTTTGTTGTGGTGTTAGTGATTGTATTTTGATCAGAAGGTCACTTGAAGCATCATCTATATCCGCATCAATGTCTACATTTGGTGGCGTCCAAACCTCACCAAGTTGAACCGCGTTTATGCCTTCGACAATATATTCAGCCCCTGATGATTTTGGAATAAAGCCGGAGGCACCAAGCTCAATACATTTTCTGATCGTAACGGGGTCTTCGGTTGCGGAAACAACAATGACAGGAATATCCTGAAACTCTGAACGGATGGACAGCAAACCCGAAAAACCAGTTGTACCAGGCATGCTCAAATCCAAAAGAACCAATTCAACTGCTTCTGTTTCGCGTAGCTGTTGGCGCAAATCATCCAAGTCACCAGCAAGGCGAAAACTACAGTTTGGCATCATGCCTTCTATAGCCTGCTTGATTGCATCACGAAAAAGCGGATGATCATCCGCTATAATTACAACTGGCATCAAGATAGTGCCCTCCAAAACACAAACTCAATAATATGTCATATGTTCAATAACGCAAATCATATGATTACAAAAGCTATAGCTTTATGTTAAAAATATTCTACGCTTCTTTAGTACAAGAAATAAAAATCGAAATGCTGTTTTATAAACTCGGAAAAATGTTACGAAATAACTCACCAAGCCCAGCCAAACTGGCGGCGCTTGTAACCGTGATATTGATTTTGTTGGCTTGGCCATTCCCTATTTTTTTAAATGATTTGCAAATGCAATTTTTTGGCATTCCACTTGTCTATTTCTACATCATCCTTATTAGCCCTGTGCTTATTCTTTTTGTTACAAGCTGGGCTGTAAGTTTTGCAGACCAGCTTGATAGAAATCAACTGGAAACAGAAAACGAATAATTACCACATGCAAAAGCCACCTTTAAACTCTTCTGCCTCTTTGCTGTTGATGTATACGGCCAGTTTCTTGCTGTGTATTTTATTTGGTGCTCTTTTAAAGCAGATCGGGATACCAGGTAATTTCATAAATCTTCTCATGTTAGCACTTATCGTTGGTGGATACATATTTTCCGGGCTATTTGGCAAAACGATGCTGCTACCTGTTTTTCAAAACGCACAACGTACTGGTCGCCCTATTTACATGGGTCAATCTATTGCGGCTGGATTGATATCTACTAGTTTGTTTATTTTTCTTGCAGGTGATTTTTATACGACAGGCACTGATGCGCTTACCGTTTTTAGCGGCTTTATTCTTGGCTTAGCCTTGATGGCTATTCTTTTTGCTGCACCCGTTAATCGCTCCCAAAACCCAACGCTTGCAAGTTTAATAACCCCTAATGATGGTTCAAGATTTGGTAGGCTATTACTGCTCATCATTATTTTGATTTCCAGCATGCTTCTACTACATGTTCAGCTTTCCACCATTGGACTTATCAGCCAGATGTTTTTTAATATCTCGCATCATGTGGCTGTTACCATTGCTGCGGTAACAATCGGGTTTTGCATTATTTTGGGTGGTATACAGTCTCTTTCAATTGTCAGAATGATTGCATATCCAATTTTAGTCATTGCTTTTTTGGCACCATTAATTTGGATTGCTTATCAGATAACAGGCAATCCATTGCCGCAGTTTTCTTTTGGCATTGGCGCACTTCAAGCCATTTCCGAAGTGGATAAAGAGTTACTCAACGCAGGTCTTGTTGAACAAAGCGATGTGTTTGATATCACTCGTGAGGGTCTCAACTATGACAGCTTTAATCACTTAGGTGCATTGCTATGTATTGCGTTTGGCACTGCAGCCATGCCGCATTTATTACAACATATGAGAGTTCTGCCAAAAGCAAATAGTGCACGGAAAACTGGCGTATGGGCTCTTGGGTTTGTCCTGATATTAATCACGGCAATTCCTGCAGTTGCAGCATTTGTAAAGCTTGATATTTACACCTCTCTTCTTGGACTACAACTTTCGCAATTGGAACAGGAAGCCAGTTGGATATTTGAACTTAATCAGAATGGTGCTTCCATTATTTCTATTTGCGGAAGCTATTTGACATCTGTTTCGCAGGCACTTGAAGCATGTGGGCAAACTGCTGACTATTTTCTTTCAAGCCGCGACATAACGGTGAACCCGGATATGTTGCTTTTATCAAGCGGCGCATTAAACGAGTTGCCTGAGCTTATGACAACACTTTTAGCGACAGGTGCATTACTAGCAATTTGGTCAACTGCTGATGGACTTGTTTTGGTCTGCGCAAATGCAATGACGGAGGATGGCTACCGTGCTTTGGTCAGGCCAAAATCTCCAGCAGGAATTCGTTTGTTTATGTCACGATTTTTCATTGTCATTTTTATCATTGTTTCTGTATATCTTGCCTTGTCTCTAAAGCTTGATGCACGCTTTGCTTTTGCTGCAAGCTTTGCATTACTAACGGCTAGTCTTTTCCCTGCGCTTGTTTGTAGAATATGGCTAAAGCAGTTTGAATATCATGAAGTCATGATTGCAGTTTTCTTTGGCTTCATCCTAACAGCTGGTATGCTCTGGCTTTCATATTTCGGGACTGATGTTGCTGCCTTAAATGGCAACGAGATTAGTTTTCACTTGCCTTTAATTACTGATAAAATACAACCGCTCAGCATGGGTTTTATTGGCATGCTTGTATCATTTGCATCTGTATTTGCTATCAGCAAAATTCAGGACATGCGAAGCGGGTTAAAGGAAGCCAATAAGGTGAAATCTGATGCTCCTGCCTGATCCTAAGCTTTTTAATGAAGACAATATTCCTGCAGATACCAGAGCACTGAACCAAAAGATTATTGCCTTTGCTGAAGCTGCTCCTTCGATGTGGGATTTCTCTGCTGAAGCAGTTCGTCAGGCAAGACGCGAGGGCAAGGGTATTTTTCCATTGGAAGAATATGACCCAAACGCCGAAGACTTTTTCATTCCTACAAAAAATTGCGACCTAAAACTGCGCGCTATACAGCCTGATCATAAAAAACCTCGTGGTACTTTTCTCCATATTCATGGCGGCGGATGGATGTTGGGCGCATGTGATTTACAGGATGAACGCCTTAAACAACTGGCGAATGATACAGGCCTAACCTGTATTTCAGTTGATTACAGGCTGGCACCAGAAGCTCCTTACCCTGCTGCATGTGATGATTGCGAGGCGGCGGCACTTTGGCTGGCCACAGAAGGTCATACAAAATTCAATACAGATTTTCTGGCAATCGGTGGCGATAGTGCAGGTGGTCATCTATCAGCAAATGCGCTCATCAAGCTACGCGACAAACACAAGATAACGGTCTATGATGCAGTCATTTTTATGGCTGGTGCTTTTGATATGAGCGGAACGCCAAGCACAAAAAACTTTCATGAAAAGCTTGTTCTTACAACTTTGGACATTCAAAATTTTGCATCTACCTTTCTTCAGAACGACGAAGATCGGCTGGACCCTGATGTTTCGCCACTTTATGCAGATTTAGCTGACATGCCGCCAGCGCACTTTAGCGTCGGAACAAAAGACGCACTTTTGGATGATTCCATTTTCATGGCAAACAAATGGATACAGTCTCAAGCGGATACCGAACTGGATATATACCCCGGTGGATGCCATGTTTTTCAATACTTCCCAGACCTTGCACAAAGTCAGGAAAGTCGTAAAAGAATGGCAGAATTTCTTATTCGATTGATGGGATAAAACCTTGGAAAATATGCCAGAATATATCTATAAAATTGCTACTAATGCACAGTGGGAAGACGCTGTTGAAAAAGGTGTTTTCGAAGGAGCTCCGATTGATTTGAGCGATGGATATATCCATTTCTCAACAGCTGAACAAGCAAGGGAAACTGCTGCAAAACATTTTCATGGCCAGACGAACCTCAAGCTTGTTAAAGTGCCTACAAATGTTCTTGGAGATGCCTTGAAATGGGAAGTCTCGCGAGGCGGCGATTTGTTTCCTCATTTATATGCCAGCCTAAAAACACAGGATGCAATGAGTGTTCTTGATCTTCCAGAAGACGAGACTGGTGGCCATATTTTTCCGGAAGAACTCTAATGGGACTTTTTGATCTTGCTTCACAATTGGCGCGCCCTGCTCTTTTTTCTTTCTCACCTGAAAAGGCACATACGCTTTCCATTAAAGCGCTGAAAAGTGGTGTGGTACCCGGTGCTACATTCTCACAAGACGAACGTTTGAACGTAAAGCTAGCAGGATTAAACTTTCCTAATCCG
>CALAIO010000180.1 GCA_937923355.1 uncultured Rhizobiaceae group bacterium
TGTCGGCATTGACCATCGTTGGTTTTACATTCAGCAATCCATGGAAGTAAATGGCGAACCTTGTTCTACAGCTATTTTCAGAACTGGTGTTACAGAAAAAGGTCGAACTGTCTTAACCGAACGAGTTACCAAAGCCATGGATGACCCTGATTTTACGCTATCCCCTCCTGCATGGGTACAAGCATGGATTGATGCGGATAACTCGCGGCCATGGCCGCCTGAGTTCTTGTAGGCTTTAACGTTTTGCCCATGTTTTACAAATCCAATTGAGTCCAGACCCTAATTATTTTTCATTTAAAATGAATAGTTTTGTATCTCCAAGTGTTGTCTTGGTAGTGGCATTCAAGCCAAACTAAATTGGAGGTACATTCATGAAATATTTTACAAGCCTTTTATGTGGCGCAGCACTAATGATGGCGACACCTGTCTTTGCTGGCGGCGCCGTTTGGAAATCTGTCGAAGACCAGTCCCGTGTAGCATTTGGTTCAGTCAAGAATGATACGAATGGTGAAGTGCATCACTTTAATACTGTCAGCGGCACAGTAAAAGACACAGGTGAGTTGAAACTAACCGTTGACCTTGCTTCAATTGAAACAAACATCGACATTCGTAATGAACGAATAACAAAGCATGTTTTCCAAGAAGGTAAAGCGCAAGCAGTCATCACTGGTGAGATTGAAATGGACGAAATCAATTCAATCAAACAGGGTGAAACCAAAGTTCTCGAAATTCAGGCAACTCTTGCATTTGCTGGCATAGAAAACGATATTGACGTTGAGATGCTCGTTGCGCGTCTTTCTGATGACCGTGTTCTTGTTACCACTGCAGATTTCATGATGTTGTCTACAGACGATCTTGGCATTGATGATGGTATCAATGTTCTACAACAATTGGCAAAACTGTCAGGCATTACACGCGTGACACCTGTTGCGATAAGAATGGTATTTGAGAAGTAATTAGATTAAATTGTTATATCGGATGTCATATTTTTGACATCCGGTTTTAATTTATGAAGGGTTGTAATGAAATTCTGGCGTAACAAAACTGCGCATGAATTGGTCTCCAAAGAGCTGGAAGTGTTTTTTCCCAGACTCTGGCGGTATTGTCTTGCTCTCACCGGCGACCGATCAAGAAGTGACGATCTTGCCCAGGCTGCATGTTTAAGAGCTATTGAAAAAGCTGACAAGTTTCAGGCAGGAACGCATTTTGACCGCTGGATGTTTCGGCTAACGCAGAGACTTTGGATTAACGAGATCAGAAAAGAAGCCGTTAGAAATGGTGGCGGATTATCAAGCATTGACGAAGAAGATTTAGTCGATACCAAACCGGATCCTGAAATCAATTTATTGGGACGGGAGGTTTTGTTGGAAGTGATGAGACTTCCAGAAGCACAACGAGCCACATTACTTTTGGTTTATGTGGAAGGTTATACTTATAGTGAGGCAGCGAGCCTTCTTGAAATTCCGATTGGAACCGTGATGAGTAGACTTGCTGTTGCGCGTACGAAGCTGGTAGAAAAATATGGTCATAGATCAGAGGCAGGATAATGCAGAAGCGATATATCAGTGACGAAGAATTGGTGGCTTTCCTAGATGGGGAAGATGATTATGCTAATGTAGCCGAAATCACATCTGCACTGAAAAGCGATGCCACACTCGCAAAGCGCATTGAAGATCTACGTCTCGATACTAGCGAAATATCACAAAGTTTTGGCGCCCTCAAAATTGGCAAGATGCCAGAACTGCCTTCTCAACCTGCAGCAAATATCAACTATAATTCTGGTATTCGCAATGCAATTGCAGCATCTATTATTGCACTTGTTGTCGGATATGGTGCAGGCATTACGACATCAAATAGCCAGCCGGATTGGCGCGATTATGTAGCTGCATATCAAGCACTTTACACCAACAGTACCTTGAAAAATGTTGCGCTATCCGAACAAGCCCAACAAGAAGAGTTAAATCGTGTTGCAGCCGCAATTGGTAAAACCATTGAGGTAGACAATCTGAACGTTTCATCGCAGGTTGAATACAAACGTTCGCAAATTCTGGGATATGAAGGCAAACCTCTCATTCAGATTGCATTCCTTGACAGTATGGGGCAACCCATTGCGCTTTGTATTATACGCTCGGATGGAAACCAAAAACTTGAACTTGAAATGGATTCCATGGAAGGCATGTCCTCAGCCAAATGGTCAAAGAGCGGATATGAGTACATCCTTATCGGTGGTAAGGATGATGCACTTATCTCGAGAATGGCATCAAAATTTGCTGAGACTATCTGAACATCTTAAAAATTAAGTCCAGATTTGGAGTGCGTTCCCGCGTCAAGCAGGATTTGGTCTGTGATAGCCCGGTGTGGACATCATGATTTCCAACTCTGCTTCATTCATTTCTGATTCAATTTCGCCAAACAATGGCGTTGAAAGATAGCGTTCGCCTGTATCAGGTAGCATGGCTAGAACTGTAGAGCCTTTTGGGGCTTCTTTACAGACTTCAAGTGCTGTCGCAAAAGTTGCTCCGCATGAAATGCCACAGAATATACCTTCTTGTGTGGCAAGGTCTCTTGCACATTTCATAGCGTCTGCGCCTGAAACTTTTTTGACCTCATGAATAAAATCCATCGCCTGGGCATCTGCTGTAATTTTCGGAATGAAGTCCGGACTCCAACCTTGAATTGGATGTGGGTTGAAGCTTGGATGACTGGTAGCTGCTGAGCCATCTGCATTTCTATCCTGCTCCACGCCGCTTGATAACATGGCTGCATCAGCAGGTTCACTCACTATGATTTTTGTTTCAGGGCGTTGCTTTGCCAATACACGGCCAACGCCGTTAAGCGTACCGCCCGTACCAAAACCTGTAACCCAATAATCAAGTGCTTCTCCATCAAAATCTTTTAAAATTTCCTGCGCAGTCGTGCGTTCGTGCATGTCAGGGTTTGCATCTGTCTCAAACTGACGGGTCAGGAACCAACCGTTTTTATCTGCCAGTTCCTTGGCTTTTTTCACCATGCCAGTGCCTTTTTCCTTTGCAGGTGTCAGCACAACCTTTGCACCCAGAAAACGCATCAATTTACGTCGCTCAACAGAGAAACTTTCCGCCATACAAATAACAAGCGGATAGCCTTTTGCTGCACAAACCATAGCAAGACCGATACCAGTGTTACCACTGGTTGCCTCTACAACAGTTTGCCCAGGCTGTAATTCACCAGACTTTTCTGCCGCTTCAATCACGCCTAGT
>CALAIO010000181.1 GCA_937923355.1 uncultured Rhizobiaceae group bacterium
ATGCTTAAGTAACAAGGTTATAAGCCCGCTAAAGGCAATTGTTGTGAAAATAAAATAAAAGCCCATAAATCTATGATGCCATTTTGTAAGCTCAGACTTTGATTTTGGTGCGATTTTCCAAATCGAAATGAAGATCATCGCAATCAATGAAACAATCAAATAAGGATCAACTTTAGCCAGATCCGTTGTCTTACTGTAAATACTGGAAGGGTCGTCTGTATTGTTTACCTTGAACCATTCCATATAGGCAGGATCAGCGTAGATATTCAAAAGCACAACAGCGATTACGATAATTACAGATAGTAAGCTCAAGCCTGACCGACTGCCTATAAGACCATGGCTTTCGGTCACCTTACGATTTCCAATTAACTGAAAAAAGCCAACAAAATTGCTCAACCAGGTTTTAATAATATTTCCCCTGCCCTTATAGTCACTGCACTTTACATGCCGCAAGAACATCAAGGATGCAAGCTTGCCTAATCATCCACTTCAGGTTCTGGCTTAGCGCCACGAGGACGCATCCATCGTCGTTCAAGCGCTGCTATGACCCCATGCAAGGATTGCACTTCCTGCTCCTGGAAACCTGCATGCGTAAGAATATTTCGTAGATTTACAGTCATGCGTTCCCGCTTTTCAGGCGGATAAAAATACTTTGCCTCGTCAAGTGCACTGACCAGATGATCAAGCAGACTAACTAGACTTTCCTTTGAAGCGGGTATGTTCTCTGGCGACGCAAATCTCGTCTCGCCTTCTGCAACGGATGTCCTCATCCACTCATAAGACATCAACAAAACCGCTTGGGCTATATTAAGTGAAGCAAAAGCAGGATTGACCGGAAATGTAATAATCTCATCCGCGAGAGCCACCTCATCATTTTCAAGCCCCCAACGCTCACGACCAAAGAGAATACCAACCTTTTCGTTGACTTCCATTCGAGACTTAACAACCTGCGCTGCAACATCAGGTGCTAACACAGGTTTTAACATATCCCTTTGACGCGCAGTGGTCGCAAGCAACCTGTTTAAATCCGCAATCGCTTCTTCCAGGGTATCAAACACCTCCACACCATCGATGACGTGGTCTGCTTTACTCGCAACCGCCCTAGCTTTTTCGCTTGGCCATCCATCACGCGGATTGACAAGTCGTAATTCACTCAAGCCAAAATTTGCCATGGCACGGGCAACCATGCCGATATTTTCGCCTAACTGCGGCTCGACCAATATGATGACCGGACCACCAGTGATGAGTTCTCTTGTTCTGTTTGTTCCTGCTGACATAAACGCTTACTGACGCAAATTTTACCGAACCGCAAGCCAAGAATTAAAATCACACATTGCTGTTTGCAAAAAACAGATGTATCGCAACGCCATGAAGCTAAAAACACCCACAAATTCAATCAGCACTGGTAATAAAGCATTCGTCTTTGGCGGTGCGTATGGCAACCTGCAAGCAACACAAGCAATTTTGGATAAGGCAAAACAACTGGGCTTTGAACCCTCACAGATTATTTTCACTGGTGATATGATTGCCTATTGCGCGAAGCCTGTAGAAACAATCGAGCTGATTAAGTCTTCGGTTGACCATATCATTATGGGAAATTGTGAAGAAGCTATTGCAGAAGGCTCAAATGACTGTGGCTGCGGGTTTGAAGAAGGCAGTGAGTGCAGCATACTTTCCAATCAATGGTACAACTTTTGCCTATCCAAAATAAATCAGTCAACAGCCGATTGGATGGGGACTCTGCCAAGAGAATTAACACTCGAAATTGCTGGCCTAGACTTCTTGGTAACTCACGCCACACCAAACTCAATCAACGAATTTATTTTCCCTTCAGATTCCATTATTAGCGCGGATAAGAGAGACGTTGATGGGTACCTCGTTGGCCATTCAGGAATACCACATATTAGCCAGATTAACGGCAAGCCATGGATAAATTCTGGCGCCAGTGGTATGCCAGCCAACGATGGAACATCAAGAGTTTGGTATGCAACGCTAGCGGATGAAAATAATATGTTATCGATTGAGACGCATGCAATGGAATACAATCATCAGGCTGCGCAAAAGGATATGATCGATGAAGGGCTTGGTAATGGATATATGAAATGCCTTGAAACAGGTTTTTGGCCAAGTGACGATGTTTTACCTTATCCGGAAAAAAACCTGGCTGGCATCGCACTTAAACAACAAAAAAAGGCGTTCAAAAGAACGCCTTTTAAAGAAACAATTTCTGCTTGATTAAATGATGATTAAACCATCATCAAACATATCCTGAACATCAAGGCCGTTTACGCCATCTAGTCTTGCCAGATCATAGGCTGTTCCGTTGATATCAACTGAAACAACTGTATTTGCACCAGATTCATTAAATGAAATATCATCAAGTTCAATATCAAGTGCTGACAAATCAAGCACATCAACAGATGAGAAGTCACGAATTCTGTCTGTGAACACATCTGTTCCATCGGTGAGATCATCAAACAGGTATGAATAAATATCGACGCCTGTACCACCTAGGAAGTCATCATTACCAGCTCCACCTGAGAAGTTGTCATGACCTGAACCACCCTGGATACGATCATCGCCATCACCACCGGAAATAGTGTCATTGCCACCATCACCACGAAGGATGTCGTTACCAGCACCACCTACGAGTGTGTCATGCCCTGTGCCAGCAGTAATGTGATCATCACCATCTTCACCAAATAGTTCATCGTGGCCTGAAGACCCATCAATGCGGTCATTACCAGTGCCACCAAAGATAGTATCGTCGCCACCTTCGCCTTTGAGGATATCGCGGTCATCACCACCAGAGATAATATCGTTACCAGTACCACCCCAAACTCGGTCTTCACCAGCACCACCACTTAATGTGTCATTGCCGTCTCGTCCACTGATGCGATCATCACCTGCACCACCGGAAGAAGTATCATCACCTGCACCAGAGTTTATTGAGTCATTGCCTTCGCCGCCAGTGATTTCATCATCACCATCGCCAGCTACAATACGGTCATCACCTTCATCACCAGAAATAATATCATGATCTAAGCCACCAGTAATTACATCATTACCGGCACCACCAGAGATCGTGTTATCACCTTCAACACCGAAAATACGGTCATCGCCAGCACCACCATTCACAATATCATTGCCATAGCCTGCCGAGATGCGGTCATTACCAGCACCACCATCAATAGTATCATTACCAGAATGGCCAGATATTCTATCGTTACCCTCGCCACCAAAAATCGTATCATTCCCTGTACCACCAAATACAGCGTCGTCACCTGCATCACCTAGTAAGGTATCATTGCCAGTGCTTCCAATTAGACGATCATTATCATCGCCACCGTTAATGATATCATCGCCAGTGCCACCGTTAAGATTGTCAACGCCAACATCACCATTAATAGTGTCATGGCCTGAAGAACCACGAATTAAGTCATCACCTTCACCGCCTGAGATGATATCATCACCGCCATCACCACGAATGTTATCAGATCCTTCACCGCCTGAAATTTCATCATTACCCGTACCGCCACGAATTAAATCGTCGCCAGCACCACCATTGACGACATCATGGCCATAACCCGCAATAATTTCGTCATCACCTGCATCACCGTTGAGTGTATCATCGCCAGCACCACCATCGATGCGGTCATTGCCTTCTCCACCTGAAATAGTATCTTCACCAGAGCGGCCATTTAGACGATCGTCACCTCCATCACCGTTTACAACATCATCGCCAATGCCTGCATTAACAACATCGTTGCCATCACCACCGCTAATTGTATCGTTGCCAGAGCGACCATACAATTCATCATCACCGCCACGACCATTGATCGTATCGTTACCAGCGTTGCCATCTAACAAGTTTGCTTCATCATTACCGCTGAGAACATCATCGCGAATTCCGCCAATCAAATTCTCAATGCTAATGTATGTATTACCGTATTGGTCAGTTGATGTTTCAAGATCAATATCAATATCAAATGGAAATCCTGCTACTGCAGTACCCTGGACAATGTAAGTATCATTGCCTTCACCACCATCAAATGTGTCACCATCACCGTTATCGAAACCGGCGCGCAAAACATCATCACCTGCGCCACCACGTAAGATGTCGGTACCGGTGCTGCCGTCTAGAGAATCATTGCCATCACCACCCTCTAGTATATCATTACCTGAACCACCAAAGAGTCTATCATCACCAACACCACCAGAAAGTTGGTCATTACCAGAACCACCAACTAAGAGGTCATTCCCAGCATCCCCATTTAAAATATCGTTGCCAGAACCACCATCAAGCCCATCGTTACCATTGCCACCATTTAAGGTATCATTGCCAGCACGGCCAAATAGACGGTCATCTCCGTCAAGGCCATTCAAAACGTCAGGATTGTTTGGATTAGAACTATTGCGACCAATAATCGTATCATTGCCGTTAGTTCCATTAAATGTGCGTAATGCCATTTTTGTAAGCCCCATTTCATACGTAAAAATTATGTAACTAAATTTTTAGTCGCTGAAGATATCGCAAATAGATTTTTATTCATTGATAAGAAAACCTGTAAATTTTTATGAAAATCGCTTTTTAAACACAGCTCTGAATATAAAAATTCAATAAAATCAAAGCGCTAACGAAAATTAACCATTATTGATATGGGCATTTGACACAAATACCCTACCCAACTAGGTTAACAAACAGTTAATTTGAGTATTTAGTATGAGAAAAGCATTAACATTCTTGACGATAGCAGGCTGGCACCTTGCAAGTTCTGTATCTCATGCAGAAAACACGGCTCACATGCAATTGGCGGGACTTACGTCTCAGCCTATTGGACATTACAATTACTGCAAACAATATCCATCAGATTGTAAAATCAAGGCAAGC
>CALAIO010000182.1 GCA_937923355.1 uncultured Rhizobiaceae group bacterium
TCAAGCGCCATGACGCATAACATTGCTGTATAGCCAGCTGTCCCAACGCCCATGGCTTGTTTTGGTTCAATGCCCGCAGGAAGACCGATAAGCCAATCAGATTTGAGGCGAGCGCGTTCTGCATATCCGCCCCAATGAACCTCACCTACACCAAAACCATTTAGTAAAACCTTATCGCCTTCACTAAACTCTGATGAAGCAGATTCAAGTACTGTTCCGACGAGATCAATTCCCGGCACCATAGGCCAATGGCGTATAACCGGGCTTTTGCCTGTAATTGCAAGGCCGTCCTTGTAGTTCACCGTAGTCGCTTCAACGGCAACGGTAACATCACCTTCCATCAGATCATCATTGGAAAGTTCAACGACGTTAACTGATTGTTTTTTCTCTTCATCGCGAGAAACCTGAATTGCCTTGAATGTATCAGCCATCTTGAACTTCCTTCTTATCTTTATCTTGCTGTTTTGTTGTTGTACGCGCTTTTTGCCAAATTAAAATCTCATCGAGAATAATTGCCATGGCACCAATTGTAATGAATGTATCTGCAAGGTTGAAAACTGCAAACCTAAAATCCAAATTATCGATGTGAAATAATATCATGTCGACAACTTTTCCCAGCCACGCACGGTCTATCAAGTTACCAATGGCGCCACCAAGAATAAGCGCATAGCCAAAAGCTGATAGATTTCTATCTGCTTCCAATCCTCGCCAAAGCCAGAACACAAAGCCTATAATCGCAACCGTCATGACAACCAGTGGCCATTGACCCAAGCCATCAAGGAAAGAAAAAGCGACGCCGTAATTATAGGTTCTGAACAGACTGAAGAATGGAATGACTTCAATCTGTTGTTGCAGTGGCAACATGGTTTCCACCATCCATTTCGAGATTTGATCCACCATCACCAAAATGATTATCAGCAAAGTCCAGTAAATACGCATAGACCTTATCCTTCAACCGGAGGTAGTTTTTTACCCATATGAAAAAGCATCACGCCTGTTGCGATTGCGAGATTAAGCGAATCTGCAGCGCCGTGCATCGGTATGAGCGCTAACTTATCGCAGGTGGAAGCCAAATCATCTGGCAGGCCTTGTTGTTCATTGCCCATTAAAAGCAGAACCGACTGGCTTTGATAATCAATCGTACGAAAATCAGTGGCACCTTCAAGGTGAGTTCCAACCACCATGCCTTCCCAGCTAATGCGCCATTTTAGAAACTCTTTTTCATCCATGCGCACAAGGGGAACATTGAAAATAGACCCCATGCTGGCGCGTGTTGCTTCCAAAGAAAATGGATCGGTTGTTTCGCCCACTAGAATGATGCCTTCCGCGCCTGCTGAATCTGCAGTTCTGATAATCGTTCCAAGATTGCCGGGATCACGAACTCTATCGAGTGCAATCCATACACTTGATTTATCTTTAACGTTACTCGGTGCGCGCTTCCAGCTTTGGCGCATGACGCCGACCATCATCTGAGGATTATCGCGGCGCGTAATCGAGGAAAGGACTTTCTCATTTACTTCCAAAATGTCCGCACCTGCAACGCGTAGCTTTGCTGCCAGTTCTTTCACTTGCACATTATCATTCGTCGTTGCTGCATAAATCAGCGTGTCAATTTCCCAACCATTTTCAAAAGCGTCCCACACAAGCTTCATGCCCTCAACCAGAAACGTTCCATCCTGATCGCGGTTCTTTTTATGTGCCAAGGCCTTAATGGATTTTATGCGAGGATTTGAAACCGCCGTGATTTCAAAAATACGTCCAGGGCGCTTTTGTGCGTTATCTGACATTAGGCCACCCACCTGCTGAACATGGAGGTTGATAAACATCGGTCGCTATTTTCTGTTTTAAGCAAAAGTTCGCCCGACTGAAGTTCACCAGAACAGTCACCAAATTTTTCCTGCATGATTTCGTGCATGGCATAAAAGGATGCTCTGATTGCATAGGCTGTTAAAACCACAAAGGAAGATTTATCGCTGGTAATGCCACGCACCAAATCCAGCATATGCGGCAGGTCTTCAAACAATTGCCAGACTTCACCCTTTGGACCTCGCCCATAAGCTGGGGGATCAAGCAAAATACCGTCATAGGTATTACCGCGTCGCACTTCACGTTCGCAGAACCTAACGGCATCTTCGCAAATCCATCGAATAGGTTTGTCACCCAAATCTGCATCATCTTGATTTTCACGTGCCCAACCTATTGCTTTTTTGGAAGCATCAACGTGGGTAACATGGGCACCAGCGCGGGCTGCTACAAGCGAAGCGAGACCTGTGTAGCCGAAAAGATTTAGCACTTTAAATTCTTTGCCTTGCGAAACGCGCTCTTTTATCTTTTCTTCCATGAATTTCCAATGCGTTGCCTGCTCAGGAAATACGCCAACATGGCGGAACGACGTGAAACGTCCAAGGTAATTTATGCCATCCCAACTAAGCGGCCAGGTTTCCGGTAATTGCTTTTTTGGAAATGCCCAGCGCCCAGCGCCTTCTTCGGTGGTGTCACCTGTGAAGATTGCATCAACGTCTTTCCATTCTTGGGGCTTGCGTTGCGGTTGCCAAATTGCTTGTGCTTCTGGTCGCACGATTTTCAATTTTCCATAACGCTCTAATTTCAAGCCATTGCCACTATCCAGCAAAGCATAATCCTGACTTGGATTATTTTCCAAAACCAGCGGGCAAACATCTTTCAATCGCTTACGAGAAACAAATGCAGGTTTTGATTCATTTTTTGCGTGAGACTGTTCTTTGGGTTGTCTCTTCTGTTTATGATCAGGCTTTGCCAAGCGCTTGCTACTCCAAAAGATTTTAGGTCGATTTTACCTATGGTAATCTTGTTTTTTATCGAATAAAACTGGGATAGCAGATGCTAACGCTGTGCGAAAGCATTATCCTGCTTTGAATAGTTTAGGGAGAAGATCATGAATGACGTTGTAGAATATGAAGATAATGCCTGGTCAGTATTTTTCTGGGGCTTGGTAATTTGCCTGGTATTGGCATTTATTGTTTATCTAATCGGCTAATTTAAACGCTGACAGCATGAAGCTTCGCGCCGTGGGTGCGGAGCCATGTTTTTTGAATATCGGTATCGGGGCATAACTCCTTCGTGAGTTTCCAAAACCGATCTGAATGATTCATTTCCTTTAAATGAGCGACTTCATGCGCTGCCAGATAATTCAAGACTTCTGGCGGTGCCATGATAATGCGCCATGAAAATGATAATGTTCTGGTTGAAGAACACGATCCCCACCGACTGGTTGTATCTGTAATCCTGATTTGTTTTGGGCGAATGCCGATTTTGGTTGCGTGAATGTTTACAACTTCATCCAATTCCTTACGTGCTTCACGCTTCATGAAAGCCACAAGTTTTCTGCTGGCGCTTGAAGACTCTCCCGGCACAACCAAAACGGGCTGGTCGTCTTGAACTTCTGCCTGTACGAGACCCCGCAGGTTTCCGCTTGATATAATCTGATGCTCAATTCCCTTGAAGGGAATTGTTTCGCCATGGGCAAGTTCAACGCGTTTTGGTAGCCGCGCAATTCTAGTTGCGGCCCAGTTACGGTTGCGATGAACAAATTCTTCAATTTCATCATCCCCAACGTGACCCGGTGTTGTTACCTTTAGGCCATCA
>CALAIO010000183.1 GCA_937923355.1 uncultured Rhizobiaceae group bacterium
GTTGTGTTCGACGGCGTTTTGAAACCGGATTATAAAACGCGATAACAAAATCACCTTCCGCAGCTGCTTTCACGCGCATCTGAATGGCTTCCCAAGGAGTCAACAAATCTGAAAGTGATATCGTACAAAAATCATGCCCCAGTGGCGCACCAGCACGCGCTGCTGCAGCTTGCAAAGCTGAAATACCTGGCGAGACTTCAATAGCAATGCGAGAAGCTGCATCCGAAAGACCACCGTCTGCAAGAAGTTCAAACACCAGCGTTGCCATCGCATAAATGCCCGCATCGCCTGAACACACAAGTGCAACATCTTTACCCTCGCCTGCCAGTTCCATGGCATGACGAACACGGTCTTCTTCCTTGCCAAGGTCAAAGTCGTGACGGGTCTTGCCTTCGGAGATTTCCGCAATAATATCGAGGTAAAGCGAATAACCAACAAGGTCCGTTGCCTCTTGCACCATGCGGGTTACTTCTGGCGAACGCCATGCTTCTTGGCCTGGCCCAATACCCACCACAAACAATCGTCCCTGGCTACGCCCCAACTCACTCATATCCACAATCTCCTGGCTCCGCGCAATTGCAACGGTTGCCCTTTTTGATTTTACTTTTGGAACGATCAACTCGCCCTCTTTACCAACACTTGCCAGCGCCGCACCTTCCGATACGCCGTGACAGCCTACTTCTGCGAAAACCACCTCCGAAGGGTGGACTAGGCGAGGCGTTTCTTCTTCCAAAACCGCCGCCGTATAAAAACGAACTGGAACATTTAAAGCACGTGCAGCCGCATGAATGGCAGCTTCATCAGATTTCAAATCAATCGACGCAATCCCCGCAATACACGTTTTCGGAATTTTGTTTTCAGCTAAAACCTGATCGACCAAATCCATCACTTCTTGCGGTGAAGTATCCCGCTCACACCCTATACCAATCACATGGCGTTTTGGATGAAACATTAGTTCCAATGGCGCATAGTCTCGCTCAAGTTCCGCAATGCTGAGCACGCATTCTCCGTCATCATCAAGTGGCAGATTACTCTCCATCAACCATTTGGCAGCGTTTAAATATCGCCCTTGCAAACGCACTTCTTCACCGCCTAAAAGTGCTGCCATAACAGGCTTTGCATTTTCAGGGTTCACAAGCGTCCAGCCTTCTGGTGGATTGTCTAGTGCTAGCCCAAATCGCAGATCTCCCGCAGTCGTAATCGCCGCATGGGATTGAAGAACTTCAGCCAGTTGTTTCGCCAACTCATTCGCACCATGATGCCCGCCAAGCAGTGGCACAACCGACGAGCCATCTTCTGCAATTGCAAGCACAGGAGGCTCATTATATTTATCAACCAACTGATCTGCTAGCAGTCTGATGATTGCACCAGAAGCCATTATTGCGATAAGTGGTTCACCGCTTTTGAAGCAAGATTGAAGGTGCGCTCGAACGTCAGAGAAACTGGAATCAGATTTTGAACACCGCCCTTCAAGCCCTTGAATAGTCCCACCAATTTCCTGTTTGATTTTAGCAGCAACATCGTAAGCGCGATCAGAAAGAATGATGATATTAGGAATCATGAAACACCTTCCGAGTTAGGCATTTCAAGACCTTTAATCCAATCCTCAGCACCTTTATAAATCAGGATCATTGAGAAATAAGGCGCCTTGTCTTCACCCACTTCTGAAAGTGGCATAACCTTTTGTGTATCTAGTGAAACGCGTTCCAGATAGCCCGCACGATGTAGCAAGCCCGCCTCTTCTATCAGGTTTCTAAGACGTAAAAAATGCCGGCCAATTTTAATAATTGCAATCGCATCACCAGACTTGAAACGTTCCTGTAAGATTTCATCTGGCAAAGGCGCAGGCGTGATTGTGAGCACATCATTACGCGCAGCCAACGGGCGTTGAAGTGCTGCTGCAGATGCCATTAGCGAAGAAATACCTGGGACAATTTCACAGTTAAAATCGCCAGCTAGACGCTCGAACAAATACATGAATGAGCCATAGAAAAACGGATCGCCCTCACAAAGCACAACCACATCTTCACCAGCGCTTAAATGAACGGCAATCTCTTTTGCTTTTTCATCATAAACATTAGCAGCTGGAAAACGTTCAACCCTCATGGGAATGACGATTGGAATTTCTTTTTGTTCTGGCGAGAGATACTCAGCCACAATCGAACGTGCAAAACTATCACCATCATCTGGCGCAGGATAAGCCACAACAGAACAAGCTTTCAGGATACGATGTGCTTTTAGCGTGATGAGTTCTGGATCACCCGGTCCAACGCCAATGCCATATAAGGTTCCGCTCATTTAACAACCATCCATTGTGTAACAGGCATGAAAGGCTTCCAGCCTTTAAAGCGCCCGACAGGTTCTGCTTGCTGTACCGTAATGCGAGAAAGTTCACCACCATATTTTTCATAGAGTTGAAAAAGCTTTGCTTCGCTTTCAACCGTCACGGCATTGGTAACCAATCGCCCACCATCGCGTAACGCACTCCAGCAGTTTTCAAAAGTCTCACCACTAGTTAAACCGCCGCCAATAAAAATTGCATCAGGCTGTTCTAATCCATGCAATGCCTCAGGCGCCTTACCTTCAACAATTTGAATTTTCTCAACACCGAGCTGAACCGCATTATCGCGGATCATGGCAATGCGTTTATCATTAGGCTCAATTGCAATCGCTCTCGCCCCACGAACTGCT
>CALAIO010000184.1 GCA_937923355.1 uncultured Rhizobiaceae group bacterium
CAAAATACCGTCCCAACCGTCTTTGCAAGCACCAGGTGACCCCGGCAGGCAGAAAATAAACGTAGCGCCAGCCACGCCCGCAGTTGCTCTTGATTGAATGGTTGAGGTGCCAATCTTATCATAGCTTATGCGGTGAAACACTTCCGAAAAGCCGTCCATACGTTTTTCAAATAAAGGTTCAACCGCATCAGGGGTTACATCGCGTCCAGTAAATCCTGTACCACCCGTTGTGATGACGACGTCTATGTCTTTGTGATCAATCCAATGCTTTACCTGGCTTTGAATAGCCGGCACATCATCGGTTACAATTTGACGATCTGCCAATTTATGGCCTGCTGCTTCTATTCTATCAGCAAGCGTTTTGCCTGATTTGTCTTCATCCAGACTGCGCGTATCTGAAACGGTTAGCACGGCAATGCTGACCGGGATAAATTGTCTGGTTTTATCAATTCTGGACATAATACACCTTACGAAACAGTTGTTGAGGTTGCAACGCACCACCAATTTGGATTTTGCTTTTCAATATCTTTGGCGGCCTTTTGCGCTTCTTGCAATGTATCATACAGGCCAAAGCAAGTAGCCCCAGAGCCACTCATGCGTGCTAGATTTGGACTAGTCTGCTCAATAACACTTAAAATCTGTTCAATGGCAGGTTCAATTTCAAAAGCAGGCTTTTGCAAATCATTACGCAGATTTTCAATTTTCGGCACTGCGGGCATAGCCATAATTACATCATCGAACATGGAAGAATTTTGTTCATCAGTAAGATGTCTAAAGATTGCCGGTGTTGAAACCTCAATGTTTGGATTTACCAAAATCATGTGAAGCGGTTCCTTTGCTTCAAGAAGCGTTATTTCGTCGCCAATACCTTGAGCTCTTAACGGTTGTGAATGCAAACACATCGCAACATCAGCACCTAGTGTTTTTGCGATTGGCATTAAATCAGTTTCACTGTTCCAAAACTCATTTAACACCAAAAGCGTTGCCGCTGCATCCGCAGACCCACCGCCGATGCCACTGGCTACGGGCAAGTTTTTTGTAAGACTGATGTCAACAGGAATGGGTTTACTGCTTTGTTTGGTGATTTCATACCCGAGCGAAAGTGCGGCGCGACTTACCAGATTGTTTGCACCACTTTCCAGACCATCAGAAAAAGGTCCATCAATCGCAAGACTTACCAGGCTCGAAGGATTGCTTGCTTCAGATATGGAAATCTTGTCGCCAAAGTCGGAGAAGACGACGAGGCTATCCAGTAGATGATACCCGTCATCTCGCTGACCTGTCACATGCAAAGCAAGATTGATTTTTGCATGCGCGATACGCTCAATATGCGAAACACGCTCTGGCATTATTCAGCCTTTGCAGCGTCTTCAACTCCATCTTGAAGACCGTTTTCAAGCTTCTCTTTTATAGCGTCAGGATTATCCGGCGGGGTCTTAGTGGCCAGCGCAATATTCCATTGAAAAGTAGCTTCCAGTTTACGACCCACCTGCCAATAGGCATCGCCCAGATGATCGTTGATGGTCGGGTCTTGAGGCATAAGCTGAACGGCTCTTTCAAGTTCACGAACCGCGTCTTCATATTGGCCAAGGCGGTAATGCGCCCAGCCCAGACTATCTACAATAAAACCAGAACGTGGTCGCAGTTCAACAGCCTTGCGGATCATATCCATGCCTTGGTCAAGATTAATCCCTTGATCAACCCATGAATAACCAAGGTAATTCAAAACCTCAGGTTGATTGGCAGAAAGATCGAGCGACTTCATAAAGTTCGGCTCGGCCTTGTCCCATTGCTTTAGACGCTCGTAAGAAATTCCTCTTCTGAAAAAGAGGTTCCAATGAAATGACTTCGGCTCGCCAATAATTGATACCGCTTTATCATAAGTATCAGCAGCTTCTTGGTATCGCTCTTCACGGCTCAAAACATTTCCAAGTGTCATATAGCCGGTAAGATCGCTCGGATCACTTTCTATCAGAGCTTTTAGCTCGGTAATTGCGTCTTCTTTTTTATCCAATCTCGAGAGATTGGTAGCTTTTTCCAGCCTTGCAATACGGGAAAAAGGTGAAGTATCGGCTACAGCATTATAAAATGTATTAGATTTTTCATATGCGCCTTGTTGTAAATATAGTTCAGCAAGACCGATTTGTATCACATCACTTTTAGGTGCGAGAGAGTGTGAAATCTGCAAATAGTTTTTTGAAAAATTACCCGCACCATCGCGTCTGATGGCTGTTGCAATATTGTAGAACAATTCAGCCATCCCCTGTTGTGGTGTCGTTAGCAGCGGCTTGAGCACCTTCTCTTCTTTTAATTGTTCATTTAAAATCATGAACGGTGAATGACTTGGCAAAAGCGAAAGACCGTAGTCTAGCGTTTCCTGAGCTTTTTCCATGTCTCCTGCCTTGCTACGATTTCTAACCATCGCTTCAACAGCGCGTATATAGGTTTCTGTGAGCACAGGTATTACAGCTCTATTGTCGATGACAGATTGAAACATTTCTGCAGCAACGTCATGTTTGCCACCCGCATTGGCTATCAGGCCTGCATGGTAGTTTTTCATAACTGATATCCACTCAGGGCCTTCCAGCTCTATCACGCGTGCAATCGCCTGGTCTGTTTGACCTAATCCTTGCAATGCCCAAGCATGCGTGATTTCGCGAAGTGTTTTATCAAGATCAACACCAGCAACATCTTTCAGGGCATTAATAGCATTCTTCCAAGAGCGCTTGCGCATGGATTCTGCTGCCAGGACATAGCCTCCAAGATTTTGGCTTGTGCTAAGTTTAGGTGTATTACGGGCAATTTCTGCAGCATCAGAAATCCTGCCGTTGCTAACAAATGCAACAAAGAGTTTTTGCTTTAGGTCTGTATCATCAAGATCAAGCGCGAGAGCACGTTCCAAAAATTTAACCGCAGCATCATCATCATTATCATCGATTGCAACTTGTGCTGCCAGATAACTACCAGAAAGGCCCGTAGAATTTACCGTCTCAACCAATTCCTTGTTTGCTTGTGCATAAGAAGCATTAAAAAAGACACTCGATGTAAGCAATGATGCGGATAGAAACTGGAGGACTTTAGTTCTCATTTAGATATAACCTGACTTCAAATTAACATTCATCAATCAACGACATATAAAACATGGCGCTTTTAGGGATAATAAGCAAGTTTGAAGGCAATCTTATAAAAAGAACTTAACAAGCACGTGAAGATGCAAAAAAACTATTAAATTATACCGCTCTGCTCACACAGAACTCCAAGACTTCAATTAAGGCATCCTTGTGTTTCGAATCAGGCATGGTTCCAAGTGCGTCTTTTGCCATTTCCACATAATGACGAGCACGTGCTACCGTATCTGAGATTGCATTATGGCGTGCCAGAATTTCCAATGCCTGTTGAAGTCGCTCATCATCCGTTTTGCCTTCGACCACAGCATCCTGCCAGAACTTGCGCTCTTCGTCATTGCCTCTTCTATAGGCAAGGATAACCGGAAGTGTGACTTTACCTTCGCGGAAGTCATCGCCTGTATTTTTACCAAGATCACCTGCATTGCCACCGTAATCCAGTGCATCGTCAATAAGCTGGAAAGCAAGGCCCAGATTGTTACCGTATGAGCGCAGTGCATTAATATGAGCCGGGCTTTGATCAGCGATAATCGGCCCTACTTCCGCTGCTGCTGCAAACAGGGCTGCTGTCTTGGAGCGTATAACTTCAAGATATTCATCTTCCGTTGTTTCAAGGTTTTGCGCTGTTTGGAGTTGAAGCACTTCGCCTTCCGCAATCACGGTTGCAGCATGTGACAAAACATCAAGCGCCTGTAGAGAACCTACATCGACCATCATTCTGAAAGCCTGACCCAATAAAAAGTCACCGACCAGAACACTTGCCTCGTTGCCCCACAACATGCGGGCTGCCAATTTACCACGGCGCATATCGCTTTGGTCTACGACATCATCATGAAGAAGCGTTGCGGTGTGCATAAATTCCACACTTGCCGCGAGCGTGACATGGCCATCGCCTTCGTACCCACACATCTGTGCTGCTGCCAGCGTTATCATTGGGCGCAATCGCTTGCCACCAGAATCAATCAGATGTTTAGCCACTTCGGGAATCATCTCTACATCTGAGCCGGTCTTGGACAGAATAAGAGCATTTACTCTTTTCATGTCATTTTCAACAAGCTGCATCAGTGGTGCTATGCTTGCTTTGGCAAGTTTTTTATTATCAATAGAAATTACAACGCCCGACATATTTAGTCCTTTTTAATTATAGACTGAAAATAAGCCGCCAACTGCTCTCATACAAGTGCTATTTTGTAGCAGGCTGCGTTCTATACATCATAACACGAACGTTATCACATATGATTCCTATAATTATCTGTTGAGTGCTAGATTTTTCTTAAAGTTTCGATGCTAGTGTGACGTCATGATAGAACTTATGGCAACTAATAATATCGTAACAATTTCTTATGTAGAATCTTTGCTTAAGGATGCGGAGATTGACTTTCTGATACTGGATCAGAACATGAGTATTTTGGAAGGTTCTTTAGGCATTATTCCAAAGCGCATAATGGTTACTGAGGCAAGTCTGCTTTCTGCAAAGCAATTGATGCAAGATGCAGGGCTTGAAAAAGAAATAACTAGCCGTTAGTTTTTTGAAACTTTGGCCAGTGAGGGAATGATAGGCATGGCTAAAACTAATTTACAGACTAAACCAGAAGATGATTTTTCTAGTGGTGCAATGGAAACGACTCGTGACAAGTTTCATGACGGCGCGTTTGAGGCTTTGCAACCTTCTACGCGTGGCAACAGAAGTGGCATGGATGCCCTTCTGCTTGCGGCTGCACTGCCCAAAAATGCTTCCGGTATTTTGGCTGATTTAGGTTCTGGTGCTGGCGTTGCAGGTTTGGCAGCTCTTAATTTGAATAAAGAATTAAAGCTCCTTTCTGTCGAGAAAAATCCAGAGATGGCTGAACTTGCCCAAAAGACTTTGCAATTAAGTGGCAATTCAAGACTTTTCAGCAAGACCAAGGTTATTGAGCATGATGTAACTTCGAGCGGTGTGGACAGATTAAAAGCAGGCCTTGCACCTGACAGTGTTAATCATGTCATTATGAACCCGCCGTATAATACATCTCGCGAACGCCCTCCCAAAGATGCAATGAAGGCAGAGGCTTTCATGATGGGTGAAGGTGGCATTGATGCGTGGTTTAGAACTGCGGCTGCGATTGTCAGACCTGGCGGAACACTTGCAATTATTTACAGAACTGAAAACCTTGGCGAGATCCTTGCCTGTTCGCAAGGACGATTTGGTGGCTTGGAAATTATGCCAATTCATTCACGCGCCGATGAAGCTGCAAAACGCATCATCGTTAGAGGCACACGCGCTTCACGTGCACCCATGGCAATTGTACCAGGTTTCGTAGTTCATAATGATGATGGCAGCTTTAGTGAAACAGCTGATGCTATATTCAAGGGTAAAGCCCGTTTGGATTTTGCTGGCTAAATCCAAAATTTGCTTCTCGATGCGTTATGGTGCTTGTAAATAGCAGTTTGCCGAACCATTTATAATCTATCGAAAATTATAAATTAAGAATGCAATCATGAATCTTAGAAAATACCTGCCGGGCAAACTTGGCAAAAAAGATGTTATCATTCCGGTTGTTCGTTTATCAGGCGCAATTGCCGCTTCCAGTAGTCCATTAAACAGAACGCTTTCACTTTCTGGTGTTGGTCCCCTTTTGGAAAAAGCCTTTCAGGACAAGCAGGCCCCTGCTGTGGCACTTGTAATCAATTCACCCGGCGGCTCGCCAGTTCAGTCTCGCCTAATGTATCAACGCATTCGTGAACTTGCCGATGAACATGAAAAGAAAGTGCTTGTGTTCGTCGAAGATGTAGCTGCCTCTGGTGGCTATATGCTTGCAATTGCTGGTGATGAAATCTTTGTTGATGAAACGTCTATCGTGGGTTCAATCGGAGTTGTTTCTGCAAGTTTTGGTTTTGACAAGGCAATTGAAAAAATTGGTATAGAGCGTCGTGTTTATACAGCCGGCAAAAATAAAGTTTCACTTGATCCATTCCAGCCTGAGAAAAAAGCGGACATCGCTTATATCAAGGAACTTCAATTGGAAATTCATCAGGTGTTCATCGATATGGTTAAAGCACGTCGTGGTGCGAAACTGAGCGATGATCCTGATATTTTTACGGGTAAATTCTGGACAGGTATTCAAGGCAAATCACTTGGTCTTGTTGACGGATTTGGACATGTAGGAACCATTATCAAACAACGCTATGGCAAGAATGCCAAGCTTAAATTAATATCCCAAAAGAAAGGCCTGTTTGGACGTGGCGGCACACCTGGTATATCTTTTGGTAGCGAGGCAGCGGCCAGTCTGGTAGATGTAAGCATCATGACAGCGGAAGAAAAAGCACTACGCGCACGCTACGGATTATAATCGCTTAAGGGAGGAAGATAAATGCCACAACTTATAGCTATCGGCCTTATCGGCGGTGTAGTCTGGTATGGGTATAGAGCGCTCAAGCGTGAGATGGAACGCATCAACAAAGAAACGCGGGCTGCCGAGAAAAAAGCCAAAAATCAAACTGTATTGAAGCAAGATAAAGACGGCGTCTATCGCCCTCACAATGAGGAATAACTTCTAAGTCAGCAGTCCCTCGCCTACGCCTGCGTTGGCTTCTGCTATCATTTCCGGATTGTAATATTCGCCTGTGTTCACGACCTGCGCCGTTGCGTATTGAAAGTTTTCCATGTCTTCTTGAGGCACGGCTTCGCGCACGAATATTCTGAGCGCTACGAAGATGGCAAAAAATCCTGACAATGACAGAAGTAAATACATGAACATTTTGATTGGCAAAAATTGCAATAAGATTGTTGATGTTAGTGGGACCAAAAACGCTCCCAATGACCACATGATCATTAAAGTTGAAGACAGGAATACATAATGTTTTGGATCCGCGCGATCATTGGCGAGCGCACTGGACACAGAGTATATTGTCTCAATCGAACCCGACCAAAGTGCGAACATTAATATTAGCCAAATAAAGTTCAAATTGGATTCGGTCAGGATTGCAATGACACCGAAAACAGTCGACATGGCAGCAACCGTGAACAGAATATAACGACGGTCAATTCGGTCTGATGCAGCGCCCATGGGCAATTGCACGACCAACAATCCCAACTGCATCATCAGGAGCAACAAACCTATATCTGCAGGAGAATATTCCAGTGTGCCAGCGTAAACAGGTGCCAGGCCTTGCAAGGTCATGGTCAAGCCACCAACACATAACATGCCCATCAAACCGACAGGAGAAAGTTTCCAGAGTTTACGCACCTGGATATTAAATCCTTCTGGTGGTTCTGGCTGGCGAAGTCTTGTAAGACCAACCGGGAAAATTGCTAATGTCACAAGGCCGATACAAAGCGCCATGGGCACATTGCTATCCACATCCATAAAACCAATGCTGTAGGAACCCAGCCCCATGGAAACAACGTAAAGCACATAGAAAGTTGTGATGACGCGCCCTCGGTTTTCGTCTGTACAGGCATCATGCAACCAGCTTTGCACAACGATGAAGACGCCGTTGGTTCCAAACCCGTAGATAATTCGGGCAAAAATCCAGATGTAAGGATTTTCAAACAAGAGAATTATCAGAAACGACCAAATAATTAGCGCGTAAACGATCATGAACACACGCGCATGACCCGATAGACGCAATAAAAACCCAACAACCAAACAGCCAATTAACCCACCAAAAGAAAGTGCGGGAAACATGGCTGAGGCGACCCACGGCTCAAACCCTGCATTGGAGAGTGTGATCGGAATATAGGCAAAGGCAAGTCCTGATGCTGCTGCCATCATCATGGTAGAAATGATAATACCAGACATGGCAATCGGCGTCGCACTGACGCGAACTTCCGTTGTCTCAATGATGGTTTCTTCTTCCACAATGCACCTCTTGGTATTTTCACCAAGCTCTACCTGAACTGTAGAAAATGGAATCTCTAATTACGGCATTTGTGTCGTATTGGTTTAATCATGATTATGGATAGGTCTTGACGGATTCAGCCAATCGGCTAAACCACATGTAATA
>CALAIO010000185.1 GCA_937923355.1 uncultured Rhizobiaceae group bacterium
GGATTGGTATCACCCGGGTCGCTCAGGCACGATACAGCTTGGGCCAAAATTAATCTTGGGCCACTTCGGTGAGCTTCATCCAATGACTTTGGAAACACTAGACGTATCAGGTCCAATATGCGGGTTTGAAATCATGCTGGATAACCTTCCAGCTTCGCGCAAAAAAGCAACCAAGACAAAACCACCCCTAGAGCTATCTGGCCTACAATCCTTGGCACGTGATTTTGCCTTTGTGGTCGATAATGATTGCGATGCGCTGACGCTCATTAAAGCTGCACAAGGTTCAGATAAGAACCTGATCTCTGGTGTTAAGGTCTTTGATATTTTCGAAGGCCCGTCTCTTGGTGAAAATAAAAAGTCAGTTGCCATCGAAGTCATGCTTCAACCAAAGGACAAAACCCTGACCGATGAAGACATCGCGACGGTGAGTTCCAAGATTGTTGCAACGGTAGAAAAAGCAACTGGCGGAACCCTGCGCGGTTAATAAGCGTAGCGTTTTGTGACTCTGGTACTTTTGAAAAATACATGTGCGCCAAGTTGTGAAACTGGCTTTAGTTTACGTGACCAAGAAGGATTTACATCATAACGGTGATAATGCGTCATGGTGCCAACGTCGTAGTGAAATGCTTGCCCCATAAATTTGGCTTCACGTTCAATGCCATTGGTGAGGATATGTCCAGCAAGTCTGAGCATTTTGATATAACTTGATTTGTTGCGCGGCCTGTCAGAAATGCCATCACAGGCAAAAGAAAATTGGCAACGGTTTCTCATATGCTGATTTTGAAAAACCACTTCACAAATCGTGTCTGGATATGCGGTTGAGCGAACGCGATTTAAAATAGTTGCGCCTACCGCATATTGCCCTAATACAGGTTCGCCACGTGCTTCATGGTATAACCCTAGAGCAAGGCATTCTCTTTCTTTTCTTTTAAAAAGGCTCTTCTCAATGATTTCTTTTTGATTTGAATAATAATTTTTTATACTCAAAAGTGTCGTCGTCGTTATGACGCTCGAACTGGCGTTTGTGTTTAGAGTGCTTAATAAAAGAAACAGTAGCACTGCGCTATATTTGTAAAAAGAAATGATCATGTTTGCCCCACGAAGAACTTTGATGATCTCTTAAAAGTATTAACATCTTCCAAAAATATTACGCTAGGTAAGAATATTTTAATTCTTGCGGCTTTAATTGGTATCAACAGTGATTTGACAAATTGAGGCCTAGAAGGTCTCCTAGCGTAACAAATCGTAGTGATTCTTTATGGGACTGTTATGGGCAAACTATCGAAATTTTTCTGCACTGCCTTGGCGCTTACATTTCTAACGCCAGAATTTGTTTATGCGCAAACACCAGCAAAGAAACTCTTTGGGAATAGGCCGCTGCCAGCAGCATTAAAGCCTGCAGCTCATGGATTTTATACGAAAGGCTGTCTTTCAGGCGGCGTTGCAATTCCCGTTGATGGTCCAAACTGGCAAGCAATGCGCCTCTCGCGCAACCGTCGTTGGGGTCACCCGGAATTAATCGGTATTATCGAGCAGCTCTCATACAAGGCCAAGAAAGATGGCTGGAATGGTTTGCTCGTTGGTGACATCTCTCAGCCGCGTGGTGGGCCAATGTTAACAGGTCACAGGTCTCACCAAATGGGTCTGGATGCGGATTTATGGCTGACGCCCATGCCAAACAAACGCATGACCTATAAGGAAAGAGAAAATACAAGCGCGATTTCTGTCTTGAAAAGAGGGACTAATTTTGTCGATCAATCACGGTGGACGCGCGCGCATACAATGTTGCTTTATCATGCAGCAAGTTTTCCTGAAATCGAGCGCGTTCTCGTACATCCTGGGATTAAAAAACAACTCTGTGATACCGTAAAAGGCAATCGCAAGTGGCTGAGTAAAATACGCCCGACATGGGGACACCATTACCATTTCCATTTGCGCATGGGCTGTCCGTCCGGGTCACCTGATTGTAAAAGACAAAATGCAACGCCAACCAAAACAGGTTGTTCAGACGGTTCTCTGGACTGGTGGTTTAACGTAGAATTTGCACCAAAGAAGAAGCCTGCAAAACCAGTTAAGAAAAAACCGCGTCGCGAGCTAACGGTTTCTGATTTGCCGCAAGCCTGTCAGCTTGTATTAAACGCCACTGCGCCAACGTTGGAAGCAGCAACACACAAGCCGATTGCTGCAGCTTTTGTTGCGCCAGAAATAAAATTGCCAAAATATTCAGCAAGCCGTGTTTTAAAGGGAAAACCTATCGAAGCATCACAAGCCAAGGGAACGCCTGTTTCAAGTTTGAATGTTGCGCAACCAGTAAATGGCTTTAATTATATTCCACAAGGAGCAATTCCTGTGCCAACGCTAAGACCGTTTGTACAATAAGGATTTAAGCTTTTACACCTGTGCCAATCGGGCAAGAAACGCCAATGCCACCGATACCGCAATAGCCTTGCGGGTTTTTTGCTAGGTATTGTTGGTGATATTCTTCAGCAAAGTAAAATTCTTTTGCATCTTCTATTTCTGTTGTGATGGTATTTGTCACACCAGATTTTTGAAGCGCTTGTTGGTAAACTTCTTTGGATGAAAGTGCTGCCATGCGCTGATCATTATTATTAGTATAGATGCCAGAGCGATACTGCGTTCCAATATCATTCCCCTGTTTATTGCCTTGGGTTGGATTATGTCCTTCCCAAAATGTCTTAAGGAGCGTTTCATAAGAAATAATGCTTGGATCATAAACAGCGAGAACAACTTCGTTATGGCCTGTCATGCCTGAACAAACTTCCTTGTAGGTTGCGTTGGGTGTGAAGCCAGCTGCGTAGCCAACAGCGGTTACATAAACACCTTCAAGAGACCAGAATATACGTTCGACACCCCAAAAGCATCCCATGCCAAACATCGCAGTTTCCAAGTTTTCTGGATAAGGGCCATGAAGTGGCGTGCCAGACACGAAGTGATGCGAGCCGCTATCGATTGCTTCGTTACGACCAGGAAGTGCGGTTGAAGCGCTGGGTTTATTCAGTTTACGGTCAAACATCTGAGCAAGAAACATTCTATTCTCCTAAAACGAACTCAACTACCAAAACGGTGGCGCCAGCGACGGTCTTTACGACGTCCTATCCATAAAAATATAATGGCCAGTACGCCAAAGACAACCCAGCTTGGTGCGAGAAGAATGTTTTGTATCACGTTCTCCCAAAGCCATGGAAAGCCCAAGTGACGTTCTATGCCAACTTGAAGATATTGTAGACTGGGAACGTGAAGCTCACTCCAGGCCTCTCCCAAAACTTTAAATTTGAAAGTCGAGTCAGCAATAGACCGCGTTATGTCAAGAATGGCAGTTATGACTGTCATTGCAAGTGCAATAAATCCGATAAGTTTGGCAAAAAATTTAAACATGATTTCTTATAAAGTGTTCTGAGCGCTTAAAATAGGTGTCTGTAGTAAGATTTACAATATATGACTAAATTTAAAGCACCAATTACAATAACTTCGCTTGAACCCCAGTCACAAATTTGTATAGTGCGGCAAGTTAAGGACAGGTGGCCGAGTGGTCGAAGGCGCACGCCTGGAAAGTGTGTAGGCGGGCAACCGTCTCCAGGGTTCGAATCCCTGTCTGTCCGCCATTACGGGATCTTCTGATCTCAGCTTTGATGACCAACTTTAAGAATTTTATTTTATCAGTTATTTTTTAACTATGGAACAAATGTGGATGTTCAACATTCTGCTATGTGCAAAAAACAAATTCAAATTTGAAAAATCAATAATAATGCTTGTAGGTTTGAATATTGTATAAAGACGATGGTGTTATTTTGACATTCAAATTTTTCAAATATGGATGAATTTTAAAAATTTATCATTTAATCAATTCCGCAACCCCAACACCGGTTCGGCCATAGTTGTTGCCATTATAGAACATGTAAATGCGTTGATTAATATGGATAAGACTAGGATAACAAGCTGCTTTACTTTCCCAATTATCTTTAGATGCCCCTAAAATATCACTACTGAGGCGAAGCCATTTTCCAGACTTTTTGTCTCGTTTGCTTAAACCAATTTTATATTGCTCTTTTCTGATACTGTAGAAGGTAAACTCATCGTCTTCCAGTTTGAGTAGCCATGGTCGTGAAAGTCCATATTCTCCACTCTCAAGGCTAATTTCATCTTGACCAGAAGGTTGCCAATCTATGCCATCATTTGATGTAGCAGTTGTAATAACATGCTGCATTTCTTCTTCTGAAATACCACCTTGTCTACTGGTGCCGTAATACATTCGCCATTGCGAATTATTATTTTCTGGTGGGGTTACAAATGGGTAGCTCAAGGTAAAAGGGTCAAATCGGCTACGATCCAAAATAGGCCCTTCGAAAGCTGGTTCGAATTTGGTTCCCGTGCCATCTTTACTAATTGCAAGACCTATAGAATTACGAAACGGGACGTCCTGTGATTTATTCCATCCCAAGTAATAAAGCCATAGTTCGCCATTTACTTCGCATATCGAACCTATCGAAATACCACGATCGCTAAAACTGCCAAGCTGGCCAGGACCAAGACACGGTTTCTTTGAGACCGCTATAACTTCTGTTGGTCTCTGCGGTGATACGTCAATATAACCAACACTACCGCGGTTATCATTATCTCTTGAAATCATAAAAATACGCAAAATCTCAGGAGAGATTAAAACTGGCGCAGGGTACGCGGCATGGCTTTTCATCCAGTCAGGCCCAAGCTCTGCAGAGAATATAAAGCCTAAGCGTTCCGCTTTCATCTTAAAAGCCTTTTAAACGAGAGCTAGGGACTCTTGAAAGTTTTGTACTTTCTGCAGCAATAACGCTTTCATCTTTTAGGTTTTTTGTAACAAGTGCACCTGAGCCGATTACGCACCGCTCACCTACGACAATATGGTCATTTAAAGTGGCATTCACACCGATGAATGAGCGCTTGCCTATCGTTACGCCTCCAGAAATCACAACATGAGAACTTATAAAAGAAAAATCCTCGATTGTACTATGATGGCCAATATGATTGCCGCTCCACAGTGTAACGCCATTACCAATACGAGAGAAAGGCTGGATTGTATTATCTTCCAGAATGAAACAATTCCATCCATGATCAAGATAAGAAAAAATGGTCGCCTTGCTTGAAACATAACTTGCCAGTCCGTAGCCCATGTCTAGAGCAGCCAAGCATTTTTCCTGTCTTAGTTTATTAATGCCAGAATAACCTACAGCAATAAAAAAATCATAATTCTCAGAGGAATGGCTGGAAGTTACCTCTTCGAAAGGGACTACTGCGTGACCCGCAAAACTATCTTCTTTAATATATTCCCCATCAACGCAGAAAGCAGCAATCTCGCGCTCCGTATCATGTTTGAAATAAAATGCGGCTACTTCAGCAAGTTCCCCAGAGCCAAAAATCACAAGTTTTTTCGTGGTCATCGTTTATCCAATTTCTGCCTGGATGGGCTTGGGTTTTGGTAAACATAACAAGTCGTTTCATAAAGACCATAATCATTGCGTAAAATAAAATGCCCTGATAAGTGCTCGCATATTAAGTTTGTTAAAGTAGTATTGTTTGGATGAAAAAGCTTGTCATTCTTCCAGTCAACATTCTCTGACATAATGTTAAACGCAATACCTTGTTTTGCATAAGGGAAAAGCCGCATAGTGATGTTTTTCAAATACTCAAGCATTTGGGTTTCCGTCATGTTTTCGCGACGGGTAAAAATGCCGTTTAAAATAATGTAATCATACTCTGAAAACTTTATTTCATCTTTCAAAATATCAAGACAGTGTATTTTAACATCAGGATGGTTTTTTCGCGCTGCTTTTGCATAGGCTTTTGAAATTTCCAGTCCTTCATATTCAATGTGCGTAAGTTTATGCACGTCAATGTAGTTTTTTAATCCACCAAGACCACATCCAAAATCAAGAATACGAACGGTTTCCTTGTTTGAAGGTATTAGGTCTAGCATCACCGCGTAACGAATATTGGCGCTCTCTTCATTTTTCCAATCCACCGCCATAGCGCCTGTTTTATGCTCGTTAAGGCAGTTCTCATAGTGAGATATAATTTCCATATAGGAAGTATCAAAACTTGTACTTATTTGAGGCAAAGGTTTCTGACTGGAAGGCAGATTGGTTTCGCCGCCAATGACTTCCCGTACAGTGGCGAGCGGGCGTTGTTTTACCTCAGTAAAAATCTTCGCAAGGTAGATAGCCATGATGCCATTAAAAAATATGATAATGCCACCCACAAGTAATGTGGTTGCAATAACAGATGTCCAGCCTGGCAGTGCCGCATTTATAAAGATTTTGTAATAAATCAGGTACGAAATTAAGAGAACCGCTAAGATTGAAATAAAAATTCCAACCAGTGAAATTGCTTTTAGAGGACGCGTTGAAAATGCTGTAACCGCATTCACAAAAATATTCACTAGCCCGCTTAGCTTATATGTCGTCGCACTTCTTGCGGGCTTTGCAACAGGATAAGGCACTTGTTTAAAACCTGTCATATGCCAAATCCCGGCAGCAAACAGCTCGCGTTCCTTATATTGCAGCATGGCATCCAGATAACGTCTGCTCATCAGCCTAGCTGTCGTAATATTGGGGGGGAAGTTAATCCCTGATAACAGATTAAGGCTTGAATAGAATATTCGCCTGGCAGCGCGATAAAAAATATTACCTTTCTTTTCTGTTTGCACGCCAAACACAACATCAGCATCCGATTGATACATGTGTTCCAGAAAAGGCTTAATCCATTCAGGCTCTTCTTCAAGATCGCTATCGCATATAAAAATATAATCACCCGTTGCAGCACCTAGTCCTGTCATAAGCGCAGGGTGTTGCCCAAAGTTTCTGGAAAGATCAATCAGTGTAACGCGAGTATCTTTCTCCGCAATCTGTTTTGCAAGTTCATAGCCGTCGTCAGGTGAGCCATCGTTTATAAATACAATCTCGTAGTCTTCTGTAATCTTTTGAATTGTTTCAACAGCACGCTGATATAGTTCTTCCAAGTGCAGAGCACTATTATAAAGCGGAGTGACCAATGAAATTCGCATGGTTAGAAACTTATCTCTATACAAGGTAGTCGCGCTAAAGAAGCTATTTGATCAAACCATCAATTTCAATAACAGACTTTAAGCGCTGTCTAGCATTCTGCCCTGTATGCATCAATAGGTCGATTACGCTTACGCCATGCTCAAACTGTTTTGAGTTTTGTTTATAATCGGGATAGTTCGTGTAATTCGCATAACACAATTCTATACCGGCATCATCAAATTGGGCTTGTTGTATATAGTTCTCAGCTGATGGACCTGAGATATATCTGTTCGCGTTGAAGCCCTGGCAAATTTCGATGAGCCTGCCTGTAGGGTCTTGGTCAGTGGTGGATACTTGATGGCTATGTTTGATTTCACTTTTGATGCTCAAGTTGTTTGATAACAACTGGAGGAACAACTGATTAATGTCAGTCAAATAAGTCAGTTCTTCTGCTTTTTCATAGGCCATAGCAAGGGCATCTTCGTAGCGTTCAAAGTATTCCGCTTTGCCATAAGCATGTCGTATGGACATCCAGTGTTTCTTTGCCCATCGATGATCAGAAACCTTTACCTCTTTTATTGGGGTTTCAAACTCACCTTTAGTTTCGACGGGAATGGTCAGCCAATGGGGACTTCCATTTAGTATTATTTTATTACGATTGCGCCAGTCTCTTCTGGTGAACTGTACTTCGTCATAAATGACAAAGACATCAGCACTGTTCATCAAATCAAAATAGCCTTTCCACGGAATATAATTGGATTGCAATATTACAATTGTGCGGGACATTTAATAATCCAAATTAATTCAGCTTCAGGTTCTCAATCAACGATATTCTTGCTCAAAGTAGAGGCATAATTTTTTCGGTAATAGTACTAATAACGTGATCTTGCTCATCTGCCCTTAACCCTGGATAAAGCGGCAGGCTAATCGTCTGACGCCCCCATTTAATTGCATTGGGGCAGCTTGATTTTGTTTCGGGATATTTTTCCCCATAATAACTCAAATCAGGCAATGCGCGAAAATTCACTGTCACAGAAATTCCATTCTCGTTCAAAATACTGATTGCCTTGTCACGTAGTTCTTCCTCAACACCAATGGTGAACAAATGACAGGCATTTGTACAATCTTCCAACTGTTGAACCAACCTTATGGGGCTATTAGCAAAAGCATTGTGGTACTTGTTATAAAGCTCTTTCCGCAAAGCTAACCGGTCATCAATTTCCCTGATTTGTCTAGGCAACAAGGAAGCGAGGATATCTGGTAAATTTGCCTTTATACCAAGTTGTTTCATATCCCAATGATTATATTTACCACCCCTAAAACGATCTACTGCTGTAGCGCTCATGCCATGAAGACGTGTCTCAAGCATGCTCTCATAAAGTTTGGAGTTGCGAAAAATAACTGCGCCACCTTCACCACAGGTAACATTTTTAGTCGCATAAAAGGAAAAGACTGAAGCATCAGAATATTGTCCAGGTCTCACCCCGTTGAGCTTGCCTTCAAAGCAGTGTGCGCTGTCTTCAAGAATGTAAACATATTGATTGGATTGGCTAACGCTATTTATACTTTTTCGTAATTTTAGAACGTCAACCATTTGTCCGTAGATATGAACCGGCATAACAACCTTTGTTTTGGTGGTTATGGCGTCAACTATTGCGTCAATTGAAATCAACAAGGTTGCTGGATCCACATCGACAAGAACTGTTTTAGCGCCAAGCAACTCCACAATATTGGCACTTGCAACGAATGTAGTGGCGGGAACAATGACCTCATCACCTGGCCCAACACCCATAGCCATCAATGCAGCAAGTGCTCCATTGGTCCAACTATTTGCTAACAAAGCATGTGGCGCATCGAAGTATTCTGAAAGCTGTTCTTCGACTTTCTTGCAGATATTGCCTGTGGTTAAAAAAGGAGAATCCAAAACATGCGCAATGCCGTCAGCATCAGCGCTGGAGAGTTGGTGGCGATAAAAATCAACTTTCATGATTTGAAAATTCTTTCAAAGGTATTACGCAAATCTTTTAAAATCAAAACTATCGATAATGCCTGGAAGTTCAGAGAAAAAATCTCTCTTAGGTTCCCATCCAAGAGATCTTAGTTTGGTGTCATCAAGGCTATATCTGATATCTTGACCAAGACGATTACCCGTTGCTTCCCAGGCGTTATCCTCAGACACGTTCAGATGTTTTGCAATGGCGCGTAACACTTCAATATTTTGCAACTCGACATTACTACCAACATTATAAATACTGTCTCGCTCACCCTTTTCCATAATCGTCAAAATAGCATCTACAGTATCATCAGCATGAAGCCATGAACGAATATAACTACCATCTCCGTGCATAATTGCAGGCAGTCCACGCTTCATACGCCATGAACTTTTGGGAACAAGTTTTTCTGGATATTGATGTTCCCCGTAGTTATTTGTTGGCCTCATAATTTGCCATTTAATACCATAAGTCCGCCCCCAGCTTTTTACCAACATATCAGCTGCAGCCTTTGATGCCGAATATGGATTTGAGGGAATTAATCGATGTTCTTCATTATGCTTACCTGCAATGATGTCACCATATACTTCATCTGTAGAAATATGAATAAAAAGCGGCCGCTCACTTTCCTGTTTAGAACGAACAAGCTCTAAAAGGTTTTGCGTGCCTAGAAAATTTGTTACGCAAAAAGCTCGATTTGATGTTATCGCATTATCAACATGACTCTCTGCTGCAAAGTTAACAATGACATCCGATTCTGGAAGGTAATCAATTTCAGCTACATCAACTTGATATAGGCGATAATTATCATGCTGATCGAATTCTTCCTTAACTTTCAGATCAGCTGCGTAGCTTACTTTGTCGATATTACGAACAAAATAACCCAGCTCCAGACAGCGCCTGACAAAATGTTTTCCAATAAATCCAAGACCACCAGTTACAGTAATAATTTCAAATTTCTTCATTGATAAATAACTCACTCAACGTGGGGTTTTTTTGAGTTCAACTGTTATAGTGTCATCCAGTTAACGTCAAATATTCCCTTTTTGGGCGGTAGTTATACAATGAGTATAGGGAACCCGAAGCAAGTTGTTGTAAATTTTAAATCGGACATCTGAAAACGTATCCGATAATAAATTACAATATTCCTGAGGAGCACGAACATTTTGCCCAGAATCCCATTCAGCAAATTTTTTAGCAATCAGTCTTTGATTTTCGATAAAGGCAGGGTCAACGCCTATCAGCCGTCCACTAGGTTTTAGTAGAGCATCTACAAGTTTGGCTAATTCTTTCACTTGTTGGTCACTCAAATGATGAAACAACCCTAAGCAAAGCACGAAATCATAACCATTATGCGCAAAATTTTTGGCCTCGGAAAAGTCGCCACAATGAAAAATAGCTTTTGCACCAGCTTGACTTCCAAATTGCGAAGTCGCGTTTTCAATATGGTTTTGATTTCTATCTATACCAACGTAATTTACGTCGCCTAAGTAAGGCAAAATATCACCTGATCCACATCCCAGATCCAGCACGAGGTCGCCATCTTTTGGACAAATGTGATTGGCGACAATCGCTTTTCTTGCGCGATCTGATCCGAGCGCCTTTTGATAAAAATCATAAATCGCTGAAACTTGTGTTAGCCTATAAGCCCCCTTTGTTTTTTCCATATTAAGAATTCTCTCGATGTAATTTTTATAATTGTTTGGGCTATTTTTTTCTATCGTGTGATAAAGTCATAATCATGGGGGTGGCAAGGGTTGCGGGGATTAATTGAAAAATGAGCCTGACTAACTTGCCAAGAACAGGCATCTTTCCAATGGTTGCTATTACGCCTTGATGACGATCAGCAAACGTAACATCCTGTGCTATACGCTCAAAAAATCTGGCCATAACGCCTCTTTCAAATTCACTTTTTAAACCATTATTAGATGATAGTTTTTTGACATTTGATGCGGTTATAAAATTAACCCCGTCCCAAATTAACTGATTTCGTTTGATTGGGCCGGGCAGCACATATCGCGTAGCCTTAGGAAAAAATGGCACTAGAGGAATGCCCAAATGAGGTTCAAACGGGAAATGGTAATTGGGGCAAAGATGGCGCATTACGCCGTTTTCTGAAAGCACATTTGCCATTGCTTCCATGGCATTTTCAAGTGGAAAAACATGCTCCATGACATTCACTGAAAATATCAAATCAAAGCTTCCATGTTTGTCTATCTCTAAGTCACTTGCACCAATAGAAAGAATTTCAGGTTGTATCTGCGGAGGGATTTGCGCCAGCAGCGCATCGTGCATTTTGGTCATGAAACTGAACCCGCCCTTTTCCCCTGGCTCAATACCCAAAATATCATACCCTTCGCTTTTCAAAAACGCCGTCACAATTCCAATCCCACTGCCAACTTCAAGAATTCGAATATCTTTTTTCAGATAAGGTGCAATAATATAAAAATTACTCTTTGCTTCATTGAGATACGTATTCAACAGCTTGGCCGTATTAGACGTGCTCTTGTTGGTATTATGATCAGCATCAAGACATAATTTTTCGATATCAAACTTCGAAATAAATTCCTCAAGTCGTGCTTCAATATTCTCAGTCATTGATTGGTGCTCTTTTTAATGGGGAGCTCACGTTTGGATCTTAAATAAAAATAACCGCCAGTTATTAAAATAGCCACTGAAATTGCTTGAGCGATATATATTGGCAGTCCAATTTGTTCAAACAAACACCATAGCAAAAAGCGATTTGCAAAATACAAGAAAACAAAAACCTTCAAAACGGTGAACAAGTTAACTGTTCCAACGAAATAGCGTACCTGTATTGAATATAAGATAAAATCCATCGATATAATAATTAACAAGGCCAGTGAAATCTGCACGCCAAGATATGTTAGATACGTCAAGATGCTAAGGCTGAAGATGTTTCTGAAAGCGCCAACAATTATATATCCAGTCATATCGGCCCATTCATTTTTAGATGTTGTTGAAAATACTGAAAACTTTACACTTGCTTGCGTCTTTTGAAATCAAACATAAAAGATATGAACCAGATAAGACATAACACAGTCATTGTCACGCTTGATATGAGAAGACCCAATTGAAAGTAACGATCCTGGTATTTAAGACGCACAATATTTTCGCCAGCGCTTATCTCTACACCACGAAATGCAAAGAAGGCAGGTATTAGTCGTTGGCTTGAACCATTGACTTCTGCATGCCAACCAGAATTGAAATTATCAGGAATAACAAGTGTCCCCGAATGCTTTGACACAACTTCAAAAATCATTTCATCAGGCCTGTCTTTTTTCATGGTAACCTTTGCTTCTGCAAAGCCATTCTTTGGACAATTACTATCTTCCCGAACCGCGTTAACAGTATCTGTGATAAGTAGGTCAGCCTTTGTATATGAAGCCAGTATTTCATCACGCACCATATCAGGGTCATTATTTTGCGTAGAACGAGAACGGCAATAGACCCGTAATGCTTGTGAAGATGCGGCTATTCTTTTGAGCAAGGCAAATCGCTTATGACTTTCTATAACTTCAAATCCTTTCGGCATGCTCTTGCTAATTTTTCTTTTTACGCAAATCAAATAATCAATGTGCATCAGCTCAAGCGCGGTTTCATCGTATTCATTGCAAGTTACGCGCTTAACCCAGTGAGGTCTTTGCGTCGCCCAATCGATTGAAGGATTAAGTAGGCTCATCACATATGGGAAACTATCAGGCATATAAGTACTAAACCCGCTAAGTGTGCGATGTTTGCTATACATGAAGCCTAATTGGCTTCCTGAACCACTGATTAAAATTTTGGAATACTGCGTTGCATCTTTAGAGATAAGATCACTAAATGTTTCGAACTTTCGTTCGTTTGTTACATGGATCTTCAACTCAGGGCGATTTGGATGGCGTTCATAAAATGCACTTGGAAATAAAAATAGAATAGAAATAAAGCTAAGCAAAATACCATGCGCACCAAAAGTGGAAGCAATGTTGACTTGCCTTTTTAATACATTGGGTATTGCCCAAAATAATGCAATCATTAAGAGCAAAACACTTGCAGCTATTACGGCAATATCTGAAACGAGTTGTTGTTTCCCAACGCCAAATACAATTGCAAGAATTGCGCAGCCTGCAAAATAAGAAGCGCACAAGATGCGAGGGATATTCACTAACTCCATTATATTTTTTTGTTGGATAGATGAAAAAATTCCAAAGGCAAAAATTGGCAGGAAAAGTGATAATACACCTAAGGCATAACTCAACTGTCTTATCGTCGATACAATAGGTATTTGGGCGTAGATATTAGATAGTGGTGAGCCAATAAGCGGCAAAGCCATCAGAAAAAACAAAAAGCAAAACACCAAGGGAAGGATTAGCTTCCTCAAAAGACTTTTGATGTTTTCAGGCATTCCAAAAATAAGTGCCGCAATTACTGCAGGAACCGTTAGCAATGAGATGAAAACAGCATCACCATTTGGCGTAAATGGTACGATCAATCCCCCAAAACTTTCTAATCCATTTTTTAAATTTGGAAGATAAAAAAACTGTCCTTGCGCCGCAGTGGTCTCTAGTAAATGTCCAAAAACAGGAAGGATTAAAACCAACGCAAGTAAAACCGCTATTACGCCAATTATACCGGTTATAAAACTTGCCCTGAAAAAATGGGCTAGTTTATTATTTTTCTCAATAGGTTTGCTGAATAATAGAAATGAGTAAATCAGCAAGATGTGAACAATGGCATATTGTAATGCTACAGCAAGACAAACGCCTACCAAAAGAGTGATGATGATATAATCGCGTAAGCTTCTTTGAGGCCTTAACAAAATTGCCAAGATAGTCATTAAGGTTGTAAAATTAATAAAGGTTGCGAACCGTGCGCTCTGCTCGGTAATAATCATATATCCATTAAAAGATACAAATACCGCAGCAAGCCCTGCCCAAAAAGGTGTTATGCCTAGCCGTCTTGCAATAAACCAAGCAGGGAAAAAGGGAAAAATGCAGTAAATGAAGAGCAGGATATTAAGCTGCAAGTTTGAATATTCGCTAGTTGTGTCAATAAAAGGCATCAGCGCCCAAAATTGTTCTGGGTCCGAAAAGAGCGGCATGCCGCCGTTGCGATAAGGGAGCCACTGCGAAAAACCATCTGCGGTTTCTTGCAAATATGCAAGCCAAACCATGATGCGTCGGCCATCACCATACGGCGTTAGGTCTATTTGAATTGTTCCAGATTTTAAAAGAGCTAATAAAATCAAGCAATAAACAAATGGATTGTTATAGATATGTGCAGTAATTTTTCTCAAAACTATCTTTTTTCCAAAAATCATCTACCAATTGGGTTCAGACCCTAGTAGCAATATTATACTTACGAACATCCATAATAGTTGTAAAAGTCATAAAGCAACAAACGTTTAAAGATAAGAAACTTAATAATTAAATGCTGTTTGCCAAAGATAGAAGCCATTGTTGGCTTGCTTGCGATTGACCTGAAACCCGCAAATGCCTCAATAGGGGTTTATGAGTTGAGGATTATTTTTAAAGAAATTTCGGAAATAAGCAGGGCTGTTGAAGCTCTAAACTTACATTAGTAATTTAATTGAAATTTTTGAATTTACGATCGTAAAATCCAAGTTTCGCTAAGTTACTATAACTTAAGTCTTAATTTGATTTCATAAAAAACTGTAAATATTATTTCAATAAATGATTAATATTACAGGCTTAATTCCTACGTTATTTGTTGACTTACCCTGCGTAAGTGGGGTTTCTTAGGATAAGTAAATAGTGATTCGTTTTCTAAAAAATAACAGGTCTAACGAGGACAAAGCATGGGCAAGCTTTGGGCGAATGATTTCGCTTGGGATAAAATAAGTAGTGCTTTAGCGAGAACTGTTCTTAGCTTGGTGACGCTTGTTTGCTTTTTGTTGCTTCTGACCCCAGCTTTTGCGACGCCTTTTACTGAAACTGTACCGAATGGCAATGGCCCAATCCCTGCTACATATCCACCCGTTGGCGGTACAATGTTTGTACTCATTGGCGCAAACGGAAACATCTATTACCAATTTGTAAATCCATCCACTCAATTTCAGGGTTTTCAGTTTACCGGTCAACCAGCGGCATTCAGAGGAAACCCTTTT
>CALAIO010000186.1 GCA_937923355.1 uncultured Rhizobiaceae group bacterium
ATCTTTGTCTTCGCAGATCTTCACAAATCGTTCGCGGCGGCGGTCCCCGCCGTACCAAAAAAACTGCAAAATTCCGAGAACCCAGAAAACCTTTCCGTGTTCTTTCAGGAATGTTTTGCGGGCAGTCGCCAGTTGTTTTGCGTCTCCTGTTTTAAGAGCTGATAAAACCGCCTCACCCACCATACGACCACAGGCCATAGCGTAATAAATTCCCTCGCCTGATGCCGGTGCAACACAGCCTGCTGCATCACCTGTTACGACGATGTCTTTGCCGTTATCCCATTTTTTAATGGGTTTCATCGGTATCGGTGCACCTTCATGGCGGATGAGTTCCGCATCTTCCATATTTGCATCTTTGCGCAGATCAGCAACAGCATTCCGCAGTGAAAAACCTTTCTTAGCGGAGCCAACGCCGATACTTGCAGAATTGCCATGAGGGAAAACCCAGGCATAAAAATCAGGCGATAAGCGTCCCTGATAATAGACATCACAGCGCTTTGCATCATAATAGGCATTATCGTTAGCGCTCGATGGCGCCTTGATAATTTCATGATAGGCGAAAACATAAGGCGCAGGTTTCACATTAGGCAGGCCTTGTTTAAGCACTTTTGATTTGGCACCATCTGCACCGATCAGATATTTTGTACCAACAGTAACCGTCTCACCATCCTTAGTTTTATAGGTGATTTCTAGCGCTTGGGTTTCATTGCGTTCAAGTTTTACAAACTCACCAATTCTTCTCACTGCACCATTGGATGCAGCGCGTTCTCGCAGCCACTCGTCAAATGTTTCACGATCAACCATGCCGACGAAACCATTTTCAATTGGCATATCGACCGCTTTGTTTTTAGGTGAGATCATCCGCGCTGATCTAATTCTGGCGCAAAGCTGTTCGTCAGGAATATCAAAATCTTCTATCGCACGAGGCGGAATGGCACCCCCGCAAGGTTTGATGCGGCCAGCCTTGTCCAGAAGAAGCACATCAACGCCCTTGCGTGCCAGATCGTCTGCTGCAGTAGCACCTGCAGGACCTCCTCCAACAACGATACAATCAAACATTTCCATTTTTCTTCTCCCAAGAGAATTGATTAGTTTCTATTCTGCCGGCTGCAGGTTAGTGATGGTTTCATCTTCTTTTTCTGCCGCTGCTCCAATTGCAACATTGGGGGCGACTTGCCATGCGATGATCGCTGACAAAATAAACAATAAGGCCTCACCAGCGAAAACCGTTGAATAGGCTGTAACAGGTGAACCGAATATTGTTCGCGCCAAGTCAACAGCAACCGTGCCTAGAAAACCGCCAAGGCCGAAAGCAATTGCCTGTGAGGCTCCCCACAACCCCATGCGCGTCCCCTGCCTCTGCGCTTCGCCAGTATTGGCAAGCCCCATCATGGAACCGATTGCAGCAACTGCGAATGCACCATTTGCAAAACCAAGGAAAAATACATTTTCTCGTAAAGGCCAGGTTTGTGGCGCATAAGCTGCAAAGGATAACCCTATAAATGCAACTGCCGAGGCAATACATCCGCCTACTGCCCAAAACCGCATGGAGCCAAAGCGCCTGCCGCCAATTGCACTGCCAGCAATAGCCACGAGGATCATCCCGGCCATGACCCCGCCATTTTGCACACCTGAAAGCTTTGTAGACTCACCTGGTGTAAAACCGAAAACAAGGCCTGCAAATGGCTCAAGAATTAAGTCTTGAGCACTGTAAGCAAGCATTGAAACAAATACGAAGATTGTAAATTGACGCGCTTTGGTTTCACCCCAAACTTCACGGAAAGCTTTCTTGAAGTCAGGCTTTTCTCTCTTACTTTCTGATGCAACTACAGAAGACTTTTTCTCAATTCCAAGAATTGCAAGACAGGCAACACTAAAGGCAATTAAAGACACAGTGCCCGAAACCATGACAAGTCTTGTGCCAGAATAAGGATCAAGATTTATTCCCGCAAAAATGGAAGTAATTACAAAACCTGCAATCATCATGATCCAGACAATTGAGGCTGCAGCGGGTCTTCTTCTGGCCGAGACGCGCGTGGCCAACAAGGTCAGCAGAGATGTGCCCGAAGCACCAACGCCAATGCCGATCATGATAAATGCAAAAACTGATAATAAAATCGCTGGCCAGAAATAGCTTGCCATCAAGGCTGTTCCAACGGCGGCCAAAAGCCCGCCAATTGCAAGCACGGCCATGCCACCAATTATCCAGGGCGTACGACTGCCACCAATATCAGAGCCATAGCCCCAACGCGGTCTCGACATTTGGACGCCGTAATGAAGTGCAACCAAGGCACCTGGCAAAACGGCTGGTAGCGGATATTCAACGACCATGATTCGGTTAAGTGTGGAAGTGGTCAACACAACGATGGCGCCCAGTGCTGTTTGCACGAGGCCTAAACGAATGATGCTGATCCAAGATAATGATTGCGGGATCATCTTATTGCCCTCCCGCCAAAATACTGCCGATGCCAATGCTGCTTGTCAGCATGCCCAATACGTAGAGTGATACGCCACTTGCATTATAATAAGCAGCCATTTCACGCGGTTTTAAAAGCAGTTGCACACGGTCCATCAGATATTTGAACATCAGGAAAACTTGGGCAATCAATAAAGCGGCAACAATGAGCGCGTGGATTGGTAAGCTCCAAGAATAAAGCAAAAAAATAACAATCACCTGCGGAAGCGCCATTACAAGGCTAGCAAGCCTTGCAGCATTATGGGCACCAATTTGCACGGGTATTGTTCTAACACCCATTTGTTTATCACCCGTAATCGACTTAAAGTCGTTCAGCGTCATGATGCCATGCGCGCCAGCGCTGTATAGCAATAATAGAATTATTATTCTTGTATCTGGGATGGCGCCTAGCATAACTGCGGCGCCTGTAAACCAAGCTAAACCTTCATAGGAAATGGCAACCGCTGCATTGCCGAACCATCCGTTTTCCTTAAGGCGAAGAGGCGGCGCGCTGTAGGCCCAAGCTAGAAAAAGCCCGACGGCAGTTGCCATGACTACCCATTCACCAAGGATATAAGCCATAGCAAGCGAAAGTGCCGTCCAAATCATCGCAATATACAAGCCCCAACGCCCTGGCACACGACCAGAAGGAATGGGCCTGTTTGGTTCGTTAATTGCGTCTACATGACGGTCGTGCCAATCATTAATCGCCTGACTCATGGCGCATACCAATGGACCCGCCAAAATAATACCGCCAATGATTGCTAGCCAATTTCCTGAAAACGCAATGCCGCTTGAAACAACACCACACATATAAGCCCACATGGGTGGAAACCACGTAATAGGTTTTAGTAGCTCCAAAGACGCTGAGAGCGTTGGTAGCTTTCGGTGATTTTTAATCTCACCAATCGGATTGGTTTGCACATTGGCCATATCATCAGGCTATGGCCAGACACTGAGAATGTCAAATATTATTGACACTTTTAATTGTTAAATATTCACTACAATTATTGAGAGTCTTTTTCACCTTTGCCAAGCTTGGCATAAAGACTTTGTCTGCTGACACCCAACATTTGTGCTGCGGAGGCGCGATTGTTTTGAGTAAGTTCAAGCGCTGTTTCTATGCAGAGCTTTTCGATCATCTCGGTTGTCTCACGCACAATGTCTTTAAGCGGCATATGCCCCACAAGATTTGAGATTTGTTCATTTGAACGGCTTACATTTTCTTGTTGGACATCGGTTCCCATCACCATATTGCTAACGGGTCTTATCCAGAAACCTAAGACGGTATCATCGTCATAATCCAATTGCGTCGCCGCAATCTCCACGTTTTCTTTCTGACCATGCTGTGTGCGCATAACCGTTGCAAAACGGCGTACCGTATTATGCTCACGCACATTAGCTATCAGGACATTGCAATCAACATTGGGCCTGTCGAAATAAGTGTCAAGTTGTTGACCGATGGCATCTTTTATATTGGTTATATTAAAAATATCGAGGAAGGCATCATTGCAGCTGACAATTTGTCTTGAAGCATTTGTAATAACAAACGCATCCGGCATTTGCTCAACAAGCGCCAGTACCTTGCGTTCAGATGCGTTAGCAAACCAGGTAGCATTGCTTTCCTGACTACCCAGTTGCAGCAATAAATAGCTGGTGCGGTCTTCTCTGAAGAGCGTTGCGGCAATTGCAACTGCTTCACCTGATTTGAGTTTGATTTTAGCTTGATTAGAATCACCGCCTTCTACAGCAGCCAGCATCAATTTATGCAGCACATCGGCGCCGCTTTCATCGAATAAAGTAAGCACCTTATTATTTTCAATACGCTGCGTGCCTTTACCTAAAATCAAAGAAGCGGCCGGGTTAATATCCGTGACACGCAGTGAGTTTGCATCGACAACAATTTTAGGCGCATCACTTAACTGAAAAATAGCTCTGTAACGGCTCTCTGCACCACGCAATCTGGAAAACTCTCGCTCCATTGCGAGCTGTGAACTCATAAGGCGTCTTTGCAACGCTGCGATTTCAGCAATATGCTGGCCAAATACGATGACATCGCCGTTATCATTTAGTTTTGCAGCAGTGTAGCTGACCGGCGTATCATCATCATGTGGCATGCTGTGGTTGATTTCGCGTGCACGGCTTGTCTCACCCTTTCGCGCCTCTTCCAACATGCCTGTAACTTTATTAGTACATTCAGATGTTACTGTTTCAGAAAACTTCTGTCCTACCCAGCCTCGTCCGCCAGCCGAGAAAAGCTCTTCGACACGGAAACCAGCATCGCGTATAAAACCATTTGAATCTACTATGAGTGTTACATCAGCCGCAGCATCAAAAAAATGGCTGTTTTCAGCAAGATTAAAGCCGGAGAAATATTCCTCCAGATTCTCCAGCCTCATATTGGCAGTATTTGCAGTATAATCATCCACTGGTTATGCCTGACTTTTTATCCAAGTTATTGCCAACAAAACACTGAAAACAATGAAAATTTCTTCTTTAAATGCAGATCAGCTCCGCAAAAGAATCATCATTAGTTAATTCGCATCCTGTCATTACAAATTGTTTCTATTACTTCAAGTGCACGCAATGCGTTATCCGCAGTAGCATCTGCACCAACATCCAGATAAAGTTGATCATTGATAATAAATGGATATCCACCCACCAGGATTTTGATATCCTGATTGAGAGACATGTTTCTTATACTCTGGATTAATTTCTTACATTCTTCGACTTGATTATTCTCCGCAACTGACAAAGCAATAATATTGTACTCTTTGGTTGCTATATGATTGAGGAATACTTCTCGGGTCTGAGCAAGACTGGTTTCCACATCGTAACCTTTGGCCAACAAGAAAGCCTCCAGCATAAATGCGCCAAATACATGCTCTTGTCCTGGTATAGGCGACAAACACATGGCTGTATCGTGCTTAGTAGGTTCAAGTTCCAAACGCAAACGCTGAGTATGTTGACGAACCTGATCATGTAAAATGGTTAGCCCGATTGTGACATCTCCAAACGAACATAAATCCTCGACCCACATTTCTCCCAAAAGCCGAGCGCTGTTTGTGTATAGGCCAAGGAAGAGATTTGTAACAGAGGGATCTTCGCGCAAAAACTCTTTTGTCATGCGAACTGCGCTGTCTTTGTCTCCCGATATCAATACATTCGAAAAGTCAGCCAGAAACTGCTCACTTCTTTTGTTTGATAAGGGGGTATATGGTTTTTGAGAAGACATTGCTGCTTTACTGTTTACAATACTTGGAATTATTTCATTCGCTAAAGCATCGGCGATGAGGTCTTGAACCTTCAACTTTCCTGAAAAATGCTTCATGCGATCTCCACAACATACAGCATAGTGCACTGCAAGTCTCAAATAATGTCTTATTTATTTAGCCACAAGTATGATGTCTAATTTATTGAACGTCAAGTGTTCTTGACTTTGCTATCAATCAAGCGTTACATTTTATTATGTCAAAATTTATTGACACTCGGCGCCGTGCCGAAACAGGGAGATATGGGTTGGAGAAAGCTAAAAACATAACCTCAAACAATGCGTTACAATCCAAATCGCTTTATACGCCTGAAGAAAAAATCAGACGTGACAATACAATTTGGACGCTTGTTCAGGGTGTTCTCGCTCCGCTTCAATTCATCGTATTTTTGGTTTCTTTATATCTTGTTCTTAATCATCTATGGACTGGCAAAGGATATGAAATTGCCACCTACTCCGTTGTTTTAAAAACATTTATTCTTTACGCAATCATGATAACCGGTTCCATTTGGGAGAAAGTTGTCTTTGGAAAATACCTTTTTGCAGAGGCCTTTTTCTGGGAAGATGTTTTTTCCATGCTCGTCCTTGCCTTCCACACGGCATATCTCTTCGCTCTTTATTATGGGTGGTTATCAGCTGAAGGTTTAATGATTTTAGCTTTGGCGGCTTATGCAGCTTATGTCATTAATGCAGTTCAGTTTATATTGAAACTGAGAGCTGCAAGATTGCAGGCATCTGCCGAGAATCGTGTTTTGTCAGAAAAGTTGGACAGCCAAAACACTCAAATAGATCAAAAATATCCACAGACAGGTTCGATCAACCCATCCATGGGAGCTTCGACTTGAATATCATTGATAAAACCCTGACCGCGACACCTAACAAGGGATGCAATGACCGTCCTGTTCTGCATGAGCGTGGGCAACATGAGGTATTTTGTGGCCTTACCGGAATTATGTGGCTTCACCGCAAAATTCAGGACGCATTTTTTCTGATTGTGGGTTCACGCACGTGCGCGCATCTTATGCAATCTGCGGCTGGTGTGATGATTTTTGCTGAGCCACGTTTTGGTACTGCCATTATGGATGAACGCGATCTGGCTGGCATTGCCGACATGCACGACGAGCTGGATAACGTCGTCGAAAAACTTTTGGCACGTCGCCCTGAAATCAAACTACTCTTCCTTGTTGGTTCATGCCCTTCCGAGGTTATCAAGCTTGATCTTGGTCGTGCTGCTGAACGCTTATCCGTCACGCATAGTCCATCTGTGAGAATTTTAAATTATTCAGGCAGTGGCATTGAGACGACTTTCACGCAAGGAGAAGATGCTTGTCTTGCTTCTCTCGTCCCCAGTCTGCCAGCAGAGCCTGAGAATGCGCCTGATGAACTTATGGTGGTTGGAGCCTTATCCGATGTCGTAGAAGATCAGTTTGCAAGACTGTTTACTGAAATGGGCATCAATAACGTGCGTTTTTTACCTGCAAGACTTGCAGATGATATGCCGCCTGTAGGTGAGAATACCCGATTTATTCTGGCTCAACCCTTTCTTACTGACACAGCAAGAGCCTTGAGAGATCGAGGTGCAAAACATATCGCAGCGCCGTTCCCGCTGGGTGCACAAGGCACAACAGATTGGTTAAAAGCATGCGCTGATGTCTTTGGCGTTTCTGATGCAACATTCATGGCTGTTACCGAAAAGCCAAAGCAAAGAGCAGAACGTGCTGTCGCTAAGCAATATGAAAACCTGAATGGTAAATCAGTTTTCTTTTTCCCAGATTCTCAACTTGAAATTCCATTGGCACGTTTCTTGTCTACAGAACTTGGTATGAAGCCAACAGAAGTAGGAACGCCTTACTTAAACAAGACAATTCTTGCGCCTGATTTGGAAGCCCTTCCAGATGATGTCATGCTGAGTGAAGGCCAGGATGTTGACCTGCAACTGGAGCGATGCCGTGAAGCACGCCCGGATATTGTGGTCTGCGGACTTGGTTTGGCTAACCCCCTTGAAGTTGAAGGCATTACGACAAAGTGGTCGATTGAACTCGTATTCACGCCCATCCAGGGTTATGAGCAGGCAGGTGATTTGGCTGAGTTATTTGCACGCCCCCTCAATCGCAGAACACGGTTGGAGGTATAGATTATGCAGCTAACCGTTTGGACATATGAAGGCCCACCACACGTTGGTGCCATGCGCATTGCAACTGCCATGACGGATTTGCATTACGTACTACATGCACCACAAGGTGACACTTACGCAGATCTTCTCTTCACCATGATTGAGCGACGCAAGAAACGCCCGCCTGTGACTTACACAACCTTCCAAGCACGTGATCTGGGTGGCGATACCAGCCAACTCTTCATGGATGCAGCGCGTGATGCGCAGGAAAGATTTAATCCTGCAGCCATGATTGTTGGTGCGTCTTGTACTGGTGAGCTTATTCAGGATGACCCGGGTGGATTATCCAAGACACTCGGACTTCCGGTCCCTGTTATTCCGCTTGAGCTGCCTTCTTATTCAAAGAAAGAAAACTGGGGCGCTGCTGAAACCTTTTATCAAGTTGTAAGAGTTATTGCTTCACAAGGACCTGATAAATACGAAGCCGACAAGCCATCTTGCAATATCATAGGACCAACAGCCCTTGGCTTCCGCCACCGCGATGATGTTCGTGAAATTGTCACTTTACTTGAAGCACTTGGGGTCGATGTTAATGTAGTTGCACCGCTTGATGCCAGCGTTTCCGATTTGCTTCGTCTTAAACAGGCTGACTTTAATATTTGCCTGTATCCTGAAACAGGCGGCACTGCTTGCAAATGGATGAAGCGTGAATTCAAACAACCGTTTACAACAAACATTCCAATCGGTGTTGGCGCGACAAATGATTTCATCCGCGAAGTCAGTGAACTTGCTGGCATTGATAGTGAGACTTGTGAAGACTTTATTGAAATAAATGAAAGCCGTTTGCCTTGGTATTCGCGCTCGATTGATTCAACGTATCTAACAGGCAAGCGCGTTTTCATCTTTGGTGATGCAACACATGCAATAGCCATGGCGCGCGTTGCACAAAAAGAGATGGGCTATCAAGTCGTAGGTCTTGGTACTTATAGTCGCGAGTTTGCTCGTGACATGCGTGACGCTGCCAAGGAATATGGCATTGAGCCACTTATCACCGATGATTATCTGGAAGTTGAAGAGCAGATTGAACTCCTACAACCAGAGCTGGTTTTGGGGTCTCAAATGGAGCGCCACATCGCCAAGCGACTTGGCATTCCGGT
>CALAIO010000187.1 GCA_937923355.1 uncultured Rhizobiaceae group bacterium
GACATGTTTGCAGGCGATGATAAGCCTGAAGTTACGCCAAACAATAGTAATGTAATCAGTTCCTCCCAATCGGCAGTCCTGGATGAGTTCAAGAAGCGATTGAAGGTTTATCCAATTGAAAAGTCGCGCGCGATTGTCATCGAATTTTGGTCAACAGACCCAAATACTGCACTCGAAGTCCCTAATCGAGTTGCGCAAGAATATGTAAAAATTCAGGAAGAGAAAAAGAAGAAACTTACCAAGGACGCAAAAGTCTGGTTGAACCCGGTCGTTAATGAGTATCGCGAAAAGCTTGAAGAGGCAGAGGCTGATGTAGCTGCTTTCAGAGCAAAACAGGATATTCTGCGCGGTGGTACAACAAATCAATCTTTGGCAACGCAACAATTGTCTGAAATTTCTACTGAACTTTCAAGATTGCGCGCTGAGCGTTCGTCTGCGCAAGCCAAGGTTGCTTCTATTCGCGCAGCCTTGAAAAGCGGTGCATCCCTTGATGCAATTCCAGAAGTTATCGCATCACCGCTTATTCAGCGTTTGCGCGAAAGGGAAGCAGAGATAAAGGCACAAATTTCTGATCTGTCAACAACATTGCTTCCAAATCACCCAAGACTAAAATCTCTTAATTCTCAGATTGATGACTTCCAACGTCAAATCAGAGGTTCGGCGAACAACATTCTAAAAAGCCTTGAAAACAATGTGAACCTTACACGTGAAACAGAAGCTGACTTGATGAAGGAAATTGACCGCCTGAAACAAGAAGTAACGCGTGTTAACAAGCAGGAAGTCAAACTTGATGCACTGGTTCGCAAGGCTGATTCATATCGTGATCTTTTAAGTGAATATGAAAAGCGTAACCTTGAAGCATTGAGCCGTTCAAATTTTACGCCAATTGATGCAGAAATTTATCCATCACGCTCACTCCCAGTCGATCCATATTTTCCAAAAGTAGTGCCGTTTACTATCGCAGGTGGGGTTGCTTCCATGTTGCTGACTATTCTGGGCATTCTGGCAGTTACGCTTTTATCCAGCATTGGCAACGCACGTCAGCCACAAACGGCACAAGTTGCACAAGAACCTGTGATGGAAGAAAGACCTGTTTCAAACGAACAAACAGCTGACTCATTTGATGATGAGTTTGAGGAAGAAGACAAACCTTCACGAAGCAATCCATTTGCTCAACTCGAAAATATCATTACTGGTAAATCAAAAAGTATACTAGCAAAACACGGGGTTCAAAATCCGGCAGTCGTAAAAACTGAAAGCTCACTAACAATGCCAAAAATGGCCGTTGAGCCAAAAGAAAAAGTTGGCGCAATTGCAGTACGCTATGCAGCCAGTGTGTTTCAAGATTTGGGCGAGGGGCGTATTGTCGTGGCATCTCCTGGTGGAGATCGTGGTTCAAAAACCGCCTGGATACTGGCACGCCAATTGGAACGTAATGGCGAAAATGGCGTTGTGATAATCGACCTAAGTGGCGGCGGCGCTACTGCACATGAGATGTTGGGTGGCAACGAATTACCTGGTATCTTTAACCTGGTTTCGGGCGCTGTTTCTGTGAGTAACATTATTTACCGTGATCAAAAATCAGGTGTTCACGTGGTTCCATCAGGAACTCTTTTCCAGGGCGAGCCGATGCCTGATATGCAAACCATGTCCGACGTTATTGATGCAATTGCCATGTCCTATGATTATTGCATCATTGATTGTGGTGACGCAGATTTGGACGGTATCAATCTGGTTGCAACGGATGATGCAATCGTCATCATCAGTGGTGTTAACGCAAGAATTGATGATTGCAAATTGCTGGAAGCAGATCTGAAAGACGACGGCTTCAAGGATATCCTGCACATCATTCCAGATGAAATAGACCAGAAAACCAATCCTGTCGCCGAACCTGCGTGATAGACAAAAATGCGTAAGGCAATAAAGCCTTGCGCCTATTTGGACTTGAATAAAGACGCTTTGGTTTTTCTTAATTTCTTAAGCTTTTGCCAAAGTTCGGGATTGTTTCTGATATAGCGCTTCAATCTGTTTTTAGCTCTTAAACCAAATATAATCGGTTGCGCTGATGCGCTAAGCGCAATGTTGGTGTCAAACAGTGGATGCTGGCCTGGACACCAGGAACGCTTATAACGCTCGTCTCCAACGCCAAGATCAAACTTCGCGTAACCGTCAGCAATGAGTTGTTCAATCATCGCGTAAAGGATCATTTCACCTGGGCTATGATCAGAAAAATCGTCGTATTCAACAGCATTCACATAGGCCTGACAATAACCACCATCAACGCCAAGCGCATAAATTGCTCGTGTTTTGTCCTGAATTTTCAATTGAAAAATTTTGAACAAATGAGCGTCCTCTGTTGGCGGTATAACTGCCATTTGAATGAAAAAATCAATCGTATTTTTATCAGCAAAAACATTTTGCACGCCCATGTCTATCAATCGCTTGCCCTTGAGAACCATAAATTCATCGATTGCTTCAAGGATGTCTTCATGCGCTTTTGGTGAGACCAATTGATATCCGCCCATGCTTTCTGCAACGCGGTTTTGCTTACGCCATAGTTTGCGTTTTCTCTTGCCGCTACCCTGATCAAGAATTGCATCCATCCCGTCACGCAAGTCCATATCATACATGCTGTTGACAGAAGGCCGTTGCGGCAGACTAAGCATCGGATTTTTGTAAGATTTCAAATTGAAAGGCTGATTATGTAGCTGGGTTTTTACAATGCCGGAAATTAATTTGCCAGTCAGCTTGAATACATCAGGGATTATATTTCCCTTTTCGGACTTGAGAAATGCCTCAGAAAAAATGCCACTGCAAATATTGGCATGCGTGCCACCAATCCATCTTACAGTTTTGACAAGACCATCTTCCATGGCCATTGGCAGGATGAATTGAAGTTTGTCGTCAGACCGCCCGGTGATAATAAAAATAGTATTATCTTTTTCCAGGGTTTCGCAGGCGACCCGTATCCAGTCATAATTTTGATAAATACAAGCCGTTTTCTCATGCTGGAGGGATAGCCATTCATCCTTGATGCTCTCAGGCGAGTTTAATCGTTGGATACAGTAATTTCCTGCATATCCAATAATATCACCCGTATCGGAAGCTAAATTGGCTTCGTTTAGTCCCACAGCTGTTTGCCCTTTAATTCATTTTCTACGAATATAGCAACAATTTCTAAACAAGTTATGTGGTATCTGGTGAATAAGTATTAATTATACCGAGTAACCGGAAATTGATTAAACCTCATGTGGCGTAAGATTGTTCTAAATTCATTGTATTTTTCAGGCATCCAGTCTGCGCTCACGCCGTACATGGGAGGGCATGGGTCAATTTTGATGTTGCACCGTGTGCAAAACGTAAAAAAGACACCGTTTTCCCCAAACATGCATTTGGCAGCTTCGCCCGAGTTTTTGGATCGCATGATTTTACGATTAAAAACGGAAGGTTATGATTTTATTTCCATGGATGAAGCGACGGAACGGATTAAAAATCCGGAAACTTATAAAGACGCCAAGCCATTCTTGAGCATTACCCTGGATGATGGATACCGTGATAATTTAATTAATGCGGTGCCTGTTTTTGAACGCCATCAAGTGCCGTACACGATATACATTGCACCTGGCATCACAGAAGCCAAGTCGCCTTTATGGTGGGAAGATGTTGAACATATCATAGCCGCTCAAAAGAAAATAACAGTAGACATGCCAGATGGAAAACGTGAGTTTGATGTTTCTACAACCGAAAACAAGTTTGCTACCTATAAATTTCTGGTTGAAAGTCTTTTGCTAAGGACAGACCAGATTGTCCAGCGTGAGATTACGGAAAAACTATGTAAGGCATATGGTTTTGATAGCGTTGGTTACGTAAGAGAAAACGTAATGAACTGGGAAGAAGTGTTATCGCTTTCCAAAAATCCACTTTGTACAATTGGCGCGCATACGGTTAATCACTACGCACTTTCAAAATTGCCATTTGACGATGCAAAGAGTGAAATTCTTGAAAGTCGTGATATCTTGAAAACCAAATTGGGAAAAACACCTAAACATTTGGCTTACCCTTATGGATTTGTTCAGGTTGCTGGAAAACGAGAGTTTGACTTGGCAGCACAGCTTGGATTTGAAACCGCAACCACAACGCGCCATGGCGTGATTTATCCTGAACACAAGGATTACATGACAGCGCTTCCAAGGGTAAGTCTTAACGGGCACCATCAATCCATGCGTTATGTGAATACACTTTTATCCGGCATACCTACACGATTTAAAAATGTGGGTAAAAAACTGGATGTAGCTTAACTCTGATTGAGATTAGGAATTATCGCTCGTTTTGTCTGGCTTTAGCATCCAGTTGATAATGAACATCGCAGGCACAACCCAAAACATACCGGTAAACAGAAAATAGATCAAATGCACCCAGCCGCTTGCATCAG
>CALAIO010000188.1 GCA_937923355.1 uncultured Rhizobiaceae group bacterium
GAGACTGACGTTAAATAGTTCCGAGTACACGTCAAAAACGTAACTAATTACCTTGGGTTAACCCATAGGTAACCATTGGTGGGTCATAGATTGTTAACCATGTTTGGTAACGGATCATTCATAACTCGCCGTGCACTCGGATTAAATGAGCGTACAGGCAAATTACACCTTAGGAAGCTTATGCTTTCTGCGGCTATTGCCCCGTATCTGCTATTACCGTCTCAGCAACTTGCTCATGCCAATGATTTGGACTTCCTGCTGCAAGCTGAAGATGCTGCCATTAATGCGCCACAAGAGGCAGCACCAACTAACTCAGGCATTTCTATTTCTGTTGATGGTGAAACGGTTCTGGGTAATCCAACGCCAGAAGATAAAGTTATCAGAACGGACCGTGACCTTGAGGCTGTTGATATTCAGATTAAGTTTGATGGGCTTGATGTAACACGCCGTTTAAACGTTGCAACGACCGATCTGCGCGGAACATATAAGCCTGGTGAGAAAATTACATTTAACGGCTCTTGGAACTATCCTGATTGGATAGACCGTGCTGAAATTCGTATCTACCGCGGTATCGATAAATATTCGCCAACTGCAATCGCGCAGCCGCTGGAAATTGTTCAAATTCCAACTAGAGGCAGTGACGCTGGTTCTGTTGTTTGGAGAAGTTTTGACGAAACGGACAGCTTGCGCCTTGAAGGTGGTGACTTGACTTACGTCTTGCGTGTTTATGATCAAAAGGGACGTTTTGATGAAACGCTTCCACTTGATTTACGCATTAGTGATGAAGAATTATACCTGCCCGAACGCGATGCACAAAAAGAAATAGCCATTGCACCTGGTGAAGGTGATGACCGAACAGGTGTTTCCAATATTCCGCTTTATGGTGGTTCGGTTACAGTTTATGGCCGCAATGTTCCTCCAGGATATACCGTTGAAGTCTTAGGTGAAACCATTCCGGTTGATAGTGGTCAGCGATTTGTAACCAGCCGTATTTTGCCTCCGGGTGACCATGCCGTTGATGTGAATGTTTCAGGTCTTGGCAAGGATTCAGGACTTCAATTTGAACGTGATATCAATATTCCGGATAGTGAATGGTTTTATGTTGGCTTGGCAGATCTAACGCTTGGCAAACGCATTGGCTCTGATGCAGAAGGTTTGGTCAACGCACATCCAAACGAGTTTCCTAGCACGACTTTTAGACGCGGGCGCGTCGCCTTCTACGTTAAAGGCAAGATTAAAGGGTCTACACTTCTAACTGCTGCGTTTGATACCAGTGAAGAAGAGCTTGATGATATTTTCGATAATCTGGACCGCAAGGACCCAAGACGTCTTTTGCGCAATCTTGATCCAGATGATTTTTATCCTGTCTTTGGTGATGATAGTACAACGGTTGATGATGCACCTACCTCAGGCAAGTTTTATGTGCGCCTTGAAAAAGGCAAGAGCCATGTCATTTGGGGTGATTTTAAAACCCGCATCGATGGTACGGAACTGGCGCGTTATGAGCGTGGTCTTTACGGTGCAAAAGTGCATCTTGAATCAGACTATGTAACCAGTCATGGTCAACCTGTTGCGCAAGTAGAAGCATTTGCTGCAGAACCAGGCACACTTCCACAACGTGACGAATTGCGCGGCACTGGTGGTTCTGCCTATTTCCTTCGTCGTCAGGATATTAATCGCGGTTCAGAACAAATTACCATTGAACGCCGTGACCGTGTAACGGGTGAAGTTGTTGAACGCACTTTGCTGCGCCCTGATGAAGATTATCAAATTGATTATGTTCAAGGTGTCGTGCTGTTACGTAGACCCTTGCAATCACAAGGTGGCACGACAGGTGCTGTTCGCCAAGGTGTAACAGGCGATCAGGATTTATTCCTTGTTGCTGTTTATGAATATACGCCTACGCTGACCGATCTTGATGGCTTTACTTATGGTGGCCGTGGTGAAGTTTGGCTTACAGACAATGTACGTATTGGCGCAACGGGTTATCTGGAAGATACAGGTTTTGCAGACCAGACGCTTTTTGGTGTTGATGCGCACTTCAGACTGACAGAGAAAAGTTACTTCGAACTCGAGTGGGCGCAATCTGAAGGGAATACCTTTGGTGTCGTGACCTCTACCGATGGTGGTTTTATCTTTAATCCGATTTCAGGCAATGGCCCTGCCAATGGCAAGGCGGAAGCTTACCGTGCCAAACTCGCGCTTGATCTGGGCGAGTTAACCGAAGGTGCGCTGGAAGGCACTATCGGTGGGTACTATGAAAACCGCGATGCAGGCTTTAATGCGCCGGGTCGTTTTACAACGGTTCAAGAGCGTCTGACTGGCGTTTTTGCTGATGTTGCAATTGATGAAGATACTACGCTTCGTGCAAAATATGATGAAGTAAACAAAGCAGATGGCAATAATCGCCGTGAATTGAGTGCAGAGCTTGAGCGACGCTTTGGCGATGAATATACCGCAAGTATTGGCGTCACACATTCTGATAAGACCACTTCTATTGGGTCATCTACAGGTGTCGGTGAGCGCACGGACGTTGGTGCGCGTATCACGCGAACATTTGATGAAAAGAATAAAGTTTGGGTCTTTGGTCAGGCAACCGTTTCCAGAGACAGTACACGTGAACGTAATGACCGTGTAGGTGTTGGTTTTGAACGTCAGATTACAGACAAGCTTTCTGCAGAGGCGGAAGTTTCTTACGGAACGCAAGGCGTTGGCGCATTGGCCGGATTGGTTTATTCACCCAATGCGGATGATCGTTACTATGTTGGTTACCGCATTGACCCGGATACAACCGCAGGTGATTTAAACGGATATGACCCGTTTGGTCGTGATTTGGGTTCAATTGTATATGGTGCAAATCGCAAGTTAAACGATCAATGGTCAGCATTCTTCGAAGAGAATTATGATTTCTCAGGTACGCAACGCTCTCTTACACATACCTATGGTGTGACTTTTACACCGGATGCAGTTTGGACTTTAAGTGCAGGGTTTGAGGCTGGCGAAGTCTATGATGATATCAATGGTGATTTTGACCGTGTTGCAGTTTCAGGTAGTGCGTCTTTGCGTGAGGAAGTCAGAAATGCTTCGCTACGCTTTGAAGCGCGTTTTGAAGAAGGCCAAAACGCAGCAGTTAGGGATCGTAACACGTATCTACTAAGCGGGCAGTATGGCTATCTGCATAATGATGACTGGCGCTTTATTGCGAGCATTGATGCTGTTCTTTCAGAGTCTGATCAAGATACAATTCTTGATGGAGATTACGTTGAAGGCTCTGTCGGTTGGGCATATCGTCCGGTTGAAAGCGATCGTTTGAACGCGCTGTTCCGTTATACCTATCTTGAAGACCTGCCAGGTTCGCAGCAGGTTAATGCTCAGAACCAAATTCTCGGACCACGTCAGCGCAGCCATGTGCTTGAAGCCGACTTTGTTTATGATCTGAATGAGCGTTGGTCTGTGGGTGGTAAATATGGTTTCCGCACGGGTGAGATTGAAACGGTTCGTGGCAGTGGTAATTTCCAAAATTCATCTGCTCATCTTGCGATTGCAAGAGCTGATTATCATGTCATTGAAAAATGGGATTTGTTAATCGAAGCGCGCGCACTTTGGTTGCCTGAGCTTGATCAGACGAATACAGGCATTCTGGCAGGCGCGTATCACCATCTTGGCGACAACTTCAAGGTTGGTGTCGGTTATAACTTCGGCCAATTTTCAGATGACCTAACTGACCTCACCTACGATGATGAAGGGGTCTTCATCAATGTGATTGGCAAGTTCTAGAATTCAGCTTGAATTTATTCAGCCGCTTCCAAAAACGAAGTGTCACTCAACCATTGATTAAAATCCTGTAGCGCTCGCGCGCTCATGATTTTCTTTTTAGCGATGGTTTTATCTTTGCCACGCCAACGTTTCACACCTTCCGGTTTTTTCAGCAGAGATTTGTCTACTGGTGGTAAAAGCCCAAAATTTACATTCATCGGTTGGAAGGAGCGTTTTGATTTCTCGTTACTCTCTCCCGTTTCATCATAGGCAACGTGACCCGTTGTGATGTGATGCAATAGTGCGCCCATGGCAGATGAGATTGGTGGCAGTTCTAGTTCTCTGCCTTCCAGTTCTGCAACGGCAAAGCGGGCAGCGAGAATGCCGATGGATGCGCTTTCAACGTAGCCTTCGCAACCTGTGATTTGCCCTGCAAATCGAATGTGTGGTTTGCCTTTTAGGGTTAAACGCTCATCAAGTACCTTGGGTGAGTTTAAATAGGTGTTGCGATGAATGCCGCCGAGGCGTGCGAACTCAGCGTTCTCAAGACCGGGAATAGCCTTAAAGATTTCTGCCTGAGCGCCGTATTTCAGTTTGGTTTGAAAGCCCACGATATTATAAAGCGTGCCAAGCGCATTGTCTTGACGCAATTGCACAACTGCGTAGGGTTTTTCATCTGGCTTGTGCGAGTTGGTCAGCCCCATTGGTTTCATCGGGCCATGGCGAAGCGTTTCGCGACCGCGTTCTGCCATGACTTCGATTGGCAAGCAGCCATCAAAATAGGGCACGTTTTCCCATTGCTTGAAGACGGTTTTGTCACCTTCAATCAGCGAGTCGATGAACTGGTTATATTGGTCTTCGTCGAGCGGGCAATTGATATAATCTTTGCCATTACCGCCAGGGCCAACTTTGTCATAGCGCGATTGGAACCAGGCCTTGTCAAAATCAATGGAATCAAAATGAACGATGGGTGCGATGGCATCAAAGAATGAAAGTTCATCTTCACCTGTTGCTTCGGCAATTTCTTTTGCTAAATCAGGGGATGTCAGCGGGCCTGTTGCAATGATGGTCTGGCCCCAGCTTTCAGGGGGAAGACCCGTTACTTCTTCCCTCACGATTTCAATGTTCGGGTGTGCTTCCAGTCTTTTGGTGACTTCATCAGAAAAAGCATCACGGTCTACCGCAAGTGCTGTGCCTGCGGGAACTTTGTGTAAATCGCCGCATTGCATGATGAGCGATCCTGCATCACGCATTTCTGCGTGGAGCACGCCCACTGCATTGGTCTCGCTATCATCTGAACGGAAAGAATTGGAACAAACGAGCTCCGCCAAGCCTTCCGTATTATGAGCGTCAGTTTTGCGAGTAGGGCGCATTTCAAAGAGTTTGACTTTCACGCCCAGTTCTGCCGCCTGCCATGCAGCTTCCGAGCCTGCTAATCCGCCGCCAATGATGTTTAGTGTTTTCGTCACGCCTAGACCCTCAATAATCGTTCACTCCTACATATATGCCATGGGCTTAAAAGCAACAACGCCCGCAGCATTTTTTGCTGCGGGCGCTGATGGAAGGGTCAACTATTGGAGGGGGGAGGGTTGACCCTTGAACTTCTTTTAATGGGAGGAGGATATTAAAAGAAGTATTAGAATTTGTTAGAATTAACGTACGTTGCGTGCAACGAAGTTAATATCACCACGGTTGATACCTAGGTCATCAAGCTCGCGGTTAGAAAGTGAGCTAAGCTCAGATACAGTACGACGGTAGTTGCGCCATTTTCTGAAAGAACCGATCATGTTCATGTTACTTACTCCAAGTAATAAAATCTGTGTTTGTCTTGATCTTGATATATGACTCTAGGTCATTTTTTACGAGTGCTAATATCGAATGACAGATATGCAAAAACTGCAGGGCATCATTAAGAAAAAGTAAAGGTGGTTTCGCGGTCGTTTAGCGGCAGGTTTGTGGCTACGATTTCTACGTCAATTAACTATTTTATGAACACTGTTCATTTTCGCTTGCAAGACTATGTATTCTGACCTATAAATGAACAATGTTCATAAATAAGGAATTCAGAGATGACACATAAAATCAAAGATAGCGAATATTTTGAAGAGACGACAAAAGAATTCGGCAAATATTCTTGGATCAAGCCAGCATTGGTTATGGGCGCAATAGGTGCGTCCATCGTCGGGGTCATTATGGCAGCGCCGTATATCTTGGAGACCATTCAGGCGGTGTTTTTGTTCCTGATGTTTTTTGGTTTGTTGGGGTAGGGAGAGTCAAAATTTAACCAGTCTTATTTATCTTAAATCATGAAAGGATAGTGAAATGATGTTATTGACTATTATTGTAGCAATTGTCCT
>CALAIO010000189.1 GCA_937923355.1 uncultured Rhizobiaceae group bacterium
AGCCAAGGCGCAAGTCCGGTAAACATATGCTCTGAGAGTTTGGAACGTAACAAAATTTCGCCCATCAAAATGAAAAGCGGTAATGCAGCCAAGGCCCATGAATGGCTATGCCCCCAAAGCGTAGTCGCCATAAGCGGGCCAATAGGCGCATTGGAAAAAATCGCCATGCCTAAAGCGCCGGTCAGCACAAGTGCAAAACCAACCCATAGCCCCATACCCAATAGGATGAAAAGAGTAATCAGCAGCCCGATCGTTAGAAGAATTTCTGGCATTTTTATTCTCCTTGTTGAACAGCAGGATCAGCACTGCTGAAGCTACGAACAAACGCATCAATCAGCGAAATAGTAAAAATCAAAAGGCCAAGAAAAACAAAAAATTGCGGAATATATAGCGGTATGGCCACAATACCTGGCGATGTATCACCAAACTCATGCGCTTCTAGTGTTTGGAATGCCATATAATAAGTCATATATCCGGCAGTCATCGCCGCTACCGCCAACATAAGCTTATCAAATACGCTACTGATACGTTTGGGGAGAATATCTCGAACCAGCAAAACACGAATATGACCATCGTGATTAAATGTATAGGCTAGAGCAAGAAACGAACTTGCGGCCAGAAAATATCCTGAAATGACTGCATATGAAGGAATGGTCAGTGAAAACGATGTACCAAAAAGCTTTGTGATCAAATTGGCAAACACTTGGGCTGATACAATAAGGCAAATGGCCATAATCAAAAGAGCGGCAAGCAAGCCAGAAAAACTATATATCCAGTTAAGAAACCGACGCATCCTGCCCTCCCCCAAAAATAAACGGGTGGTCAAAGTATGACCACCCGAATTAGCTTATAATTACTTTTTGTAATTGTCGACGATTGCCTTTGCTTCGTCTGATGCGCTGGCTTGCCATTCTTCAAGTAGCTTTGCGCCGACACCTTCAAGATCACCCTTAAGAGTGCCACTTGGTTCGACAATGGAAATACCATTTGTACGAAGCACTTCAGTTTTTTCACTGGCTTCATTCTGGCTCATTTCCCAACCACGCTTTTCAGCTGCAGCTGCTGCTTCAAGTACAGCAGACTTTGTTGCATCATCAAGTGCATCAAATGAGGCCTTGTTCACAACAACAACATTCTTTGGCACCCATGCGTTGATCGGTGAATAATGGCTTAGGAAATCCCATGCCTTTGAGTTCGCACCCGTTGATGGTGATGTAATCATCGCCTCAACACGACCAGTTGCAAATGCTTGTGGAATATCTGGAGCTTCGATTTGTGTCGGAGCAGCACCAATAAGCGCAGCGAATTTCTCCAGATTTGCATTATAAGAGCGGAACTTCACACCTTTAAGGTCATCTGCTTTTGCAACTTCCTTCTTTGTGTAAAGACCTTGTGGCGGCCACGGAACAGAAAACAGTGGCATCAGCTTTTGTTTTGATAACAAATTTACCACAGCAGGCTTTTGTGCTGCCCATAGTTTGGTAGCATCTTCGTAGCTTGTTGCCACAAATGGAAGCGTATCAATACCATATGCAGCATTTTCATTAGCAAGAAGCCCCATGAAAAACTCGCCAATTTGCACTTGTTGTGAACGAACTGCGTTCTTGATCTCACCATGTTTGATCAACGAACCTGCTGAGTGAACAGTAATATCGAGTTTACCGTCTGTAGCTTTGCGAACATCATCTGCAAATTGTTTGATATTAACAGTATGAAATGTCTGATCAGAGTAAGGTGTAGGCATGTCCCATTTATCTGCAGCATGCGCTGATGAAACCACGATTGACATTCCAATCGCTGTAAACATCCCTGTAAAAATTTTTCTCATTTGAAGCTCTCCCATTGTAGAAAAATAAAATTCAATCTTGACAGAAACATAGCATACCGTCATTTACTCAAAATAACAATAACAATTTATCGATAAAATGTAGATATTATATCTGGAGACATTGAATGACACAAAAGTGGGATTTTTGGATCGATCGTGGCGGCACATTCACAGATATTGTGGCCAGAACATCTAACGGTGAATTGCGTCCGCATAAATTATTGTCAGAAAATCCAGAGGCTTATCCTGATGCTGCTATTCAGGGCATTCGCGACCTGATGGGTATCGGCAAAACAGAAAAAATCCCGTCAGAAAAAATAGCCAGCGTCAAAATGGGCACAACTGTCGCAACCAATGCGCTGCTGGAACGAAAAGGCGACAGAGTCTTGCTACTCACCAACGAAGGTTTTGCGGATGCGCTGGAAATTGGCTATCAGGCACGACCGCGTTTGTTTGATCGTGAAATCAAGAAACCCTCTTTGCTTTATGAACGCGTAGCTGAAATTCCAGGCCGTGTATTAGACGATGGAACTGAAGAGCAAGCTGTTGATAAGGAAGCTGCACGTAAGGCTTTGCAAGCTGCATTTGATGATGGTATTCGCTCTGTCGCAATCGTATTTATACATGGCTATAAATATCCCAAACATGAAGCCATTGTTGCTGAAATTGCAACTGAAATAGGCTTCGATCAAGTCTCTCCCAGCCATCAAGTATCACCTCTTATAAAGTTTGTCGGGCGCGGTGATACGGCAGTTGTGGATGCTTATCTCTCCCCTATCCTGAGGAGTTATGTTGATCAGGTATCAAGTGAACTTGATACCGAGAATACCGATCTCCAACTGATGTTCATGATGTCCTCAGGAGGACTGACATCCGCTAATCTATTTCAGGGGCGTGATGCAATTTTATCAGGTCCCGCTGGCGGCATTATTGGTGCCGTCGAAACTTCCAAACTTGCAGGTTATGAAAAAATCATCGGCTTTGATATGGGCGGAACGTCTACTGACGTAGCGCATTACGCTGGCGATCTTGAAAAAGATTTTGAAACAGAAGTAGCCGGGGTTCGCATGCGCGCGCCGATGATGAAAATTCATACGGTTGCAGCTGGTGGCGGCTCTTTGCTCACCTATGATGGTTCGCGATTTAGGGTTGGCCCGCAATCA
>CALAIO010000190.1 GCA_937923355.1 uncultured Rhizobiaceae group bacterium
CAAAATTACCCATATTTTGACGGATTCTTGAAAAACCCCTGAGGCATGATTGTCGCAGGGGTTTTTTCTTTGTGTAAAACTATAAATTACAACGACTTAAGTAGTAGTAAGACTGCTTGACAGAAAAGGGGTGTCTATCTATGTTGCGCCCATCTTACGGGCTTTTTTAAAGGGTGTGTTTTCCGTTTCAGATTAAGGCAATTCGATAAGCATTTTTAATCGCATATCATTGGGTTATATTGGCTAAAGCTAATTCCAGACAAAGGCTTGAAATGAATAAGAAAACAGATCGATTTGATGTTGGCGCGAAAGATGATCTTGAAAACAGGTTGAATGATATTAACAAGCGTCTCGGGCGTGATGTTAAAGGCGAGCAAACTGGCGAGATCAAAAAACCGGGCAATTCCGGAATGGCACAAGGCATGCGTATCGCATCAGAATTTGTTTCTGCGATATTAGTAGGCGCCGCCATCGGATATGCAATCGACTGGGTTTTTGGTGTAGCACCGTTCGCAATGATATCATTTTTGTTGCTTGGTTTCGTGGCTGGTGTATTAAACGTTATGCGAGCTGCAAAAGAGATGTAGGCGCTTTAAGCTTGCAAAAGAATTTAACAGCACTTCTTGGTGCTAGAATTGAATAGATAGAGAAGACAAAGTGGCAAACGATCCTATTAGTCAGTTTAAAATAAAAGAACTCATTCCCCTGGAAGTAGGTGGCATGGATATTTCTTTTACAAATTCATCTCTGTTCATGGTTGTAACAGTGCTTACAACATCAGCATTTTTCATCTGGGCAATCAGTGGTCGCGGTCTTGTGCCGGGACGTGCTCAGTCGTTGGCAGAAATGACGTATGAATTTGTTGCGGGCATGTTGCGCGATTCGGCCGGGTCTGAGGGAATGAAGTTTTTCCCCCTCGTATTCTCGCTCTTCTTGTTCATTTTGATTGCAAACATGTTCGGCATGTTCCCCTATTTCTTTACGGTCACCAGCCACATCATTATTACCGTAATGCTGGCGATGTTGGTATTCCTGACCGTCATTTTGTATGGTCTTTACAAGCACGGCCTTACATTCTTTAAGATCTTTGTGCCAAGTGGCGTACCAGGGTTTATTCTTCCGCTGGTTGTTTTGATTGAAGTTATTTCTTTCTTCTCACGTCCGCTAAGTCATTCAGTTCGTTTGTTTGCGAACATGTTGGCAGGGCATATTACACTAAAAGTTTTCGCAGGCTTTATTCCTTCAATGTTTGCAGCGGGTGCTGTTGGCGTTGTGGGTGCAGTGCTTCCACTTATCATGGTGGTAGGCATTACAGCCCTCGAATTCCTAGTCGCATTCCTGCAGGCTTATGTATTTACACTACTAACCTGCATGTACCTCAATGATGCTCTTCATCCTGACGGGCACTAACTTTAACTTGAATAAACCATTCGCATATCCATAAGGAGTTATCAAAATGGAAGCAGAAGCAGCAAAATTCCTCGGCGCAGGCCTAGCAGCAATCGGCATTGGTGCCGCAGCTATGGGTGTGGGTAACATCTTCGGACAGTTCCTATCTGGCGCTCTACGCAACCCTTCAGCAGCTGACGGCCAATTCGGTCGCCTAATCTTCGGCTTTGCTGTGACAGAAGCTCTAGGCATCTTCGCATTCCTAGTAGCACTTCTTCTACTATTCGTGGTCTAATATTAGATTTGAACTGAACTGAAGACATTACCAACAGGTTGTGTCTTCGGTTAATTCATTTCACTAGATCGCATCTGGAGTAGAATAATGTTTATCACTCAGGCTTATGCCGCTGAAGAAGCAACTGCAGGTGGAGCTTTTCCTCCATTTGATCCTGCAACGTTTGCATCACAGATTTTGTGGCTCGTCATAACATTTGGCGTGTTCTACATGATAATGAGCCGTGTGATTATTCCACGACTTGCAGGTATTCTTGAAGTTCGCCATGATCGCATTTCGCGTGACCTGGACGAAACTGAAAGACTGAAAAACGAAGCCGACGCAGCCCATGCCGCATATGAGCATGAGTTGGCAGAAGCAAAAAAGAACGCACACAGCATTGCTTCTGAAGCAACTGAAAAAGCAAAAGCAGAAGCATCAGCTGCGCGCGAAAGAGTTGAAGCTGAACTTGCCGATAAAATGGCAGAAGCTGAAGCACGCATCGCCAGCATCAAAGCTAAAGCAATGGCTGAAGTTGGTACAATCGCAAATGATACAACAAGCGAAATTGTAAAAGAACTTATTGGTGGTAAACTCACCAAGGCAGAGATTACAAAAGCTGTATCAGCCAGCGTGAAATAGGAGAGTAACATGGACGCTACCGCATGGTCCCTTGTTGGCCTCATTCTTTTCATCGGGCTTGTTCTCTACCTTAAAGTGCCAGCAATGGTATCCAAAGGTCTGGACGAGCGTGCAGATAAAATTCGCAATGAATTAGACGAAGCACGTGAACTTCGCGAAGAGGCTCAAAACCTTCTTGCTGAGTATCAGGCCAAACGTCAGGCTGCAGAAAAAGAAGCAGAAGAAATTGTTGCTGCCGCAAAACGCGAAGCTGCTGCACTTTCGGAAGACGCTGCCCGTAAAACTGCAGAATTTGTTGAGCG
>CALAIO010000191.1 GCA_937923355.1 uncultured Rhizobiaceae group bacterium
GAGACTATCCCCATCATGACTGTTGAAGGTTAAAACGGTTGAGCGTGATAATAACGCTGCGTTTAATTCAAACGATGGATTTTCAGTAGTAGCACCAACAAGCACGACTGTGCCGTCTTCCATTACAGGTAAAAAGCTATCCAATTGCGCACGGTTGAAGCGATGGATTTCGTCTACAAAAAGCAACGTCTTGCGCCCATTCATACGGCGCATTTTTGCAGTTTCAAAAACTTTCTTTAAGTCTGCAACACCAGAAAATATTGCAGAGATTTGTTCGAAGGCAAGATCGCCCTCGCCTGCCAGTAGACGTGCGACCGTCGTTTTGCCAGTACCAGGAGGTCCCCAGAAAATCATACTGCCCAAACTGCCTGAACCAATCATGCGGCTGATGGTTCCGTTTTCACCTGTGAGGTGATCCTGGCCTACAACCTCGGACAAGGTTTTTGGGCGCAGACGTTCTGCCAATGGCGAGAGCGCTTTATCTGTTTCAGCATCTGGTGCGAAAAGATCACCCACAACGAATTCCTAGCGTGTGTACTGGCGGAAGAAACCACCGTTCCTGTCGAGAACGAATTCGCGTCCCTGACGCTCTACGATGAATACCCAGCGACGACGTTCCTCAGATATGAGAGGCTCTATATCAGCAACGCGGGAAACCGGGACTTCATTGACTTCCCGTATGATATCGCCAGGACGAATTCTGTTTGCAGCAGCAGGTGAACCGCGCTGTACATTCAAGACCACAACACCTTCTTTGTCGCTAGGCATTTTTATCTTTTGAGCAATGGCTGGTGAAAGATTAGCAACCAAGGCGCCACCCAATGCAGAACGGCGCGGCAGTTCTGTCTCATTTGCAGGAACTGTTTCAGGTGCAGCGATCAAGGTAAGCTCAGTTTCCTTGAGTTTACCCCGACTGAGAATTTCCATTTTTGCCAGGTTGCCAATGCCCACAGTCGTTAACCTGTAACCCAATGCATTGATGTGCTGAATTCGCTTGTCATTAATTGCAACAATGATGTCACCTGACTTAATGCCTGCTTCATCAGCAGGTCCGCCTTTTACGACACTGGTTACCAGGGCACCACGGGGGCGATCCAGCCCTAGGGATTGTGCAATCTCAGCATCAACATTTTGAAACGCAGCACCAATCCACGGGCGGCGAAGCGTATCGCCAACTTCTGCCGAACTAATAGCAACATTGACCATGTTTGAGGGAATAGCAAAGCCAATACCATTGGAGCCACCAGAGCGCGAATAAATAGCCGTATTAATCCCGATCAGACGCCCTTTCATATCGATCAGCGCACCACCGGAATTGCCGGGGTTAATGGCAGCATCGGTTTGAATGAAGAAACCAAAATCACCCACGCCTTTTGTAGAGCGTGCAACTGCCGAAATGATACCGCTTGTTACTGTCTGGCCTACGCCAAACGGATTGCCGATTGCCAGAACCAGATCGCCCACAAGGGCATCTTCAGAGTTACCAATTTCAATCGCCGGAAAGTTTACTTCTTCAATGGTTTTTAGCACGGCAAGGTCTGAAGCTTCATCTTTCAAAACAATCTCGGCCTCAAACTCTCGACCATCAGAAAGTGCAATTTTTACTTCATCAGCATCTTTAATCACGTGATGATTGGTTATGATGACACCTGCCGCATCAACAATAACCCCTGAACCCAGTGAATTTTGGTCACGTTGACGATTGCGCCCACCAAAGAAACGTTCAAAGAAAGGATCCCCTGCAAAAGGCGAACGTTGCTGTGGTTTGCGTGCTGCATACACATTCACAACTGAGGGAGCCACTTGCTTTACCAGGGGCGCAAAGGAAAGTTGAATTTCCGTCTTGGTTGTCGGGACAACCGTTGTTTGCGCATAAGACATGCTCGCTGCAGCCAAAGTAAATGAAAGAGCCGTCAGAATTAAAGCCGGGAAAGCCAGCACTTTTTTTATTCGCATAATTAACCTTTTAGCGTTGAAGACGTGTGGATAATACTATCGAAGATTCTGTTCTAATGACACCAGGAATCTCGCCTAATTTATCAAGAACTTTATCCATGACTCGCGTGTCAGGGGTTCCTACTTCGACCATAATATCGAACTTGCCACTTACAGTATGAATTGCGGTAACATTATGAAATGTCTTGATTTCTGCAATAATCAGATTGGTTTTCTGTGGCTCAACGGAAACGGTTACAAAGGCTTTTATGAGTTGACTATCTGTTTTCTCATCCAGCTCCAACCGATACCCTTTAATCGTGCCGTTTTTCTCCAACCTTGTTAACCTGTCTTGAACTGTCGAACGCGAAGCATCAAGCGAGCGTGCTAGCGAAGCAACCGACTCACGTGCATTTAACCTCAGAATACCAATCAGTTTTTGATCCAGCTCATCCATATCCGTCACTTATTGTATAATTCCGTTTAATTGCCGAAATTTCATTATAATACCGTTACAAGTAACATATTATCTGACTTCAGTTCAAGCGATGTTGAGACATAGAGTGTTTTGCCAAGGAAATGGATAATATGGGACAGCTTTTAAATATCGAAGCGTTTTCGAAAACTCAAAACCCAATTGCGCCCCCCGCCCCTGTTTTGAGAATGTCGAAACAAAAACTTCAGATGCAAGCAAAGCTGTTTATTGATCAATTCCCTGGCGAAACCTCTTACGCTGTTAAAGCCAATGCAGAAGAATGCGTGATACAAGAATTAGTGCGGGCGGGCATAACGACCTTTGACGTTGCATCACCTTATGAGATGAATCTAGTCAAAGGCATATTGCCTACTGCAAAACTCCATTACCACAACCCTATACGCAGCAAACAGGAGGTGAACATCGCGCTTAACCTTTATGATTGCAAACGCTTTAGTGTAGATCACATCGATGCGCTTAATGAGGTTTACGAGCAGGCAAGAAATCCAGAAGAAATAGAAATCGCTATTCGCTTTCGTATGGAAACGAAGAGTAAGGCAGTTCAGTCGTTTAAATCCAAGTTTGGCGTTCTTCGTGATGAAGCGACTTACCTGGTTCGCAAGGCGCAGGAGATGGGATTTGTCGTTGGGCTTACCTTTCACCCTGGTTCGCAAACCATTAGCCCTGCCCCCTATTTAGAGCATATGGAGGAAGCGCAGTATATTAATAGCAACTTGCCAACAGACATTGCATTCCTAAATGTAGGTGGTGGCTTTCCTTCTCATTATGCGGGCATTGAAACGGCGTCGCTCTCAGTCTTTTTCGATGAAATCAGATACTCCCATGAGACCAACTTCAATTCATCTCGCACAAAGCTGGAATGCGAGCCTGGCCGTGCGCTTGTGGCGGGTGCAGGAATACTCGTTACTGAAGTCAAAGCGGCACGTCATGACCGTAAGGAGTTGTTTTTAAATGATGGAATCTACGGCGGATTAATGGAGTTTCATCAATTTCCTGAACTCTTTCCTGAATATAGTTCACAAAACCAATCTGGAAACCAAGCCTCCAATTGGACTG
>CALAIO010000192.1 GCA_937923355.1 uncultured Rhizobiaceae group bacterium
GTGGTTGGTAGGTTCGTCGAGTAGTAGAAGATCAGGCTCAGAAAGCAGAAGCTTACAAAGTGCAACACGGCGTTTTTCACCACCAGATAAATCGGTTACAGGTGAGTCACTTGGCGGACAACGCAATGCTTCCATCGCCATCTCAACTTGCGAATCCAAATCCCAAAGGTTCTGCGCATCAATCTGATCTTGAAGCGCTGCGCCTTCATCAGCTGTCTCTTCAGAGTAGTTCATCATCAGTTCGTTGTAGCGATCCAGAATTGCCTTCTTCTCGGCAACCCCTTCCATGACGTTTTCTACAACCGTTTTGCTTTCATCAAGCTGTGGTTCCTGAGGCAAGTAACCGCAAGTTGCGCCCTCCGCAAGCCAGGCTTCGCCCGTATGTTCCTTATCAAGACCAGCCATAATACGCAGCACGGTAGATTTACCCGCGCCGTTAGGACCCAAGATACCAATCTTGGCATCCGGATAAAAAGACAGATGAACATCTTCCAGCACTTTTTTCGTACCATAAGTCTTCGATAGTCCTGCCATGTGATAAATAAACTGGCGTGCCATAAATGCTTCTCCGTGCAACAGAAATTGTGATTAAGTTTGTTATCGAAGGATTTACGCTTTGACGCCGATAAATTCAAGCGTAGTGTTTGTAACAGTCTAATTTTCAGGATTTTATTTCAAATGCGCGCTGCAATTTACATATTTCTAAGTTTTTTATTCATTAGCCTGGGCGCTTATAACCTTTACAATGGCTATGAATTGGAAAACCCATATGTTGCAGGTTTTGGTTTTGCCGCCATAATAATTGGTGCTATGATGGCCATGTACGCAATTACCCAACGCAGAAAAAAGTCAAATAATATGAGCAATAAAAATTCCATAAATTCTTACAATAACGAAGCAGTTGAACGCGAGCCAGACGGCGCAATTGAAATTCATGCAATCATTCAATCCATGGGTGTGGTAGCTGTCGCAGACAAACGTGTCAGGCAAGAAGAGGTGGAAACCATCGCTAGCATTTATGAAGAAATGCTGGGTATGAAAATTCGTGATGAAGAAGTTCGTGAAATACTGTCCGAGTTTGATGATCACTTCGACATTGAAAAACGACTAGAAAGTAATCGTTCTTATATTAGCCCAACCATGAAGCGCACCATTATTCAAAGCTGTCAAAAAGTCATGGTTAGTGATTTGGAAATCGTTCGCTCTGAAGAAAATCGCATCATGGAGATCGGACGTGCGCTTGGCTTCTCCGATGCTGAAGTTAACGAGCTTATTGAGTCTACGCCCAAATAATGACTTTCAAAAAATCAAAACTTGCAAGCCAAACTGGCGCTGAGTTACAGCTCTATCAACTAGAGACCAAGAATAAAGCAAAAGCTGTCGTTCATATCAATCATGGCATGTGCGAACATATTAGCCGCTATGAACGATTTGCCATGCACCTTGTAAACAATGGTTATCACGTCATCGCCCATGACCATCGCGGACACGGACTGACAACAGCAAAAGACGCGCCACTTGGAACTTTTGCAAAATCAGACGGACTTTCAAAAGTCATTGCAGACATCGCTGCTGTGAACGCCAAGGCAAGCGCGCTTTACCCCGATTTGCCCATCATTTATTTCGGTCACTCGATGGGCGCTATCCTTGGGCTCAACTATTGCATTAAACATTCAGACAAGATCGCAGCCAGCGCTTTGTGGAATTCAGGCGTCGATGGCGGGATGCTGCTCGCTGTCTATGGTTTTCTGCTGAAAGTGGAACGCATGTTCAAGGGCTCAGACGTGCCAAGCCAAATCGCAAAGAAACTGGCCTTTGAAGACTGGAACAAGAAATTCAAACCCAATCGAACGCAGTCAGACTGGCTCACCCGCGATGAAGCGGAAGTTGATAAATATATTGCAGACCCACTCTGTGGCTTTGACGCCAGCAATGGCTTGTGGCGCGATTTGCTGGGCAGCGTAAAAATCGGCGCTGACGACAGCCAGATCGCAAAAATCAGAAACGACCTGCCCATCCACATGTTGGCCGGCGGCAAAGACCCCTGCTCCAACCAGGGAAAAGCCGTAAAACGCCTCTACAACCGCCTAAAACAATCCGGTATCAAAGACATCATACTCACCATCCACAAAGACAACCGCCACGAAGCCCTCAACGAGCTAAACCGTGATGAGGTTATGCAGGACTTTGTGGCGTGGTTAGATGAAAGATTTGGATAAGAACTAATCCGCCACCACAGTGGGGTCGTTAATCTCGCGTTCTTTCTTCTTCATCAGCTTTTTCTGATACTGGCTTTGCACCACGTCTACCAAAATCATCACGATCAGCACGAAGTAGAAGGTTGATTTTGACATCGCTTCTACCGGATAGCCCAGCAGTTTGATATGTGCCAGATGGCCTCCTTCCGAGACGAGCAGGATGCCAACGATGAACAGGATGAAGAGGCCGAGCACTTCATACATACGGTTCTTCTTTAAAAAGTCTGCCACTTTATCAGCCATGACGATCATCAGGATACCGGTAATAATAATCGCAATAGCCATTACAATGAACACATCGGTGAGTGCGATTGCTGAGAGGATTGAGTCAAACGAGAAAACAAGGTTCATCAAAACGATTGAGAAGATAACGGAAGGCACGGATTTCAGACCAGCATCATCCTCACCCTCAATGTTATGAACCGCCAGCATGTGCATAATTTCCTTGAGTGCTGTCCATATGATGAATGCGCCCCCAAATAGCACAATAAGCGCATGGCCGCTAAAGTCTCCTTCAACAAAGCCGTTGAAATCGATTTTGAAAAGAGAATCCTGAAAAAATCCGATTGCCTGAATGATCACAAACAGCAGAATGATGCGCAGTACAATTGCCATGCCAATTCCTATTTGGCGAACCTTGCGTTGGCTCTCTACAGGCGCACGTTTCGATTCAATTGCGATATAAAGAAGGTTATCAAACCCCAAAACAACTTGAAGCAAAATTAGCATTAACAGAGTGAGTAAATTGTCTATCGTTAATAATTCCAGCATCAAAGTCTCCAAATATCTAAATAAAATACCTACAATTTTAAGCGCTTGGCCTTAGTATGGTTACCGCTTCCTTTATGAATATTTCAAATTGTCCCATTTCGAAAGGGTTTGTTTACCACAACCAGCAAAACACCCCCATAAATCTTCATTTCATGCTTCAAGCGCACTGATATTAACAAGTTCATTAAGTCTCGCATATTAGTTTGGCTGGAGATTTAAAAACTTTAGCAGGGGAAAATCTACAGTGAGTGGAAAATTGATTATTATGGCTGGTTTAGCTGTTGCCTTTGGCGCAACAAGTTATGTGGGTGGTAATTACTACCTGGAGAGCCAGACACAAGCCCTAACCGAGGCACGTATCAATGAGTTGGATGCAAACCGTCCAGTTGTTGAAGCAGTTGAGCTTGCTAAAGTTGTGGTTGCAACATCCGAAATTAAATTCGGCGAAGCGATCAGCGCAAGCAACATCAAGGTAGTAGACTGGCCTAAGGATGCATTTCCTGAAGGCGCCTTCACTGCAACATCTGACGTCATCAGCGATGGTAATCGCCGTGTGCTAACAACAATATTTCCTGGCGAACCAATTATAACCGCCAAGATTACTGGAGAAAATGGCCGCGCAGGACTTTCAGGCGTCATAACAGAAGGTATGCGTGCTGTTACTGTACCAGTAAATACCGTGAACGGCGTGGCAGGTTTTGTGCAACCAGGAGACCGTGTTGATATCCTTCTCACTAAAAATAATAGCGAAAACAATGGGACATCCTCCACAACTATTATGGAATATGTCAAAATTCTTTCGGTTGACCAAAATGCTGGCTCAAGAAATGAAACTGCACAATTAGCTTCTTCCGTAACAATCGAAACAGATACAAGAGGTACGGAGAAAATCGCTTGGGCACTCAACGTAGGGACACTCTCTTTAACGCTTAGGGCCGCAGGAGATGCCAAAGTTTCTAAAACCAACGACAATAAGCAAGACAGCTTGTTCTCATTCCAAGAAGAAAAACCAACCAGAACATCGATAAAAGTAGTCTCTGGCAACAATGTTAAAGAATACAACGTGGCAATTGAAGGCGCGCAAAAGCCTGAAAACCAAAATAATAACAATAACTAAGCACAAAAGCTTATGGGGACTATAATTATGAATCTGGGCTGGAACACAAAAAACAAATTGCGTAAATGTATCGTTGCGACAGGCATAGCTGTCATGGCAGCAACATCACCGCTTGCAACAACAAGCTTAGCAAATGCAGAGAGTGGTATCATTCATCTTAGCGCTTCGCAAAATGCAAAAACAATGAAAATAACTAAAGCCAAGCCTAAAACTGTAAGAACAGACCGTTCTTTTAGCGAAATTGTTGTGGGCGACCCTGAAGTGGCGACTGTGAGCCCTCTTACAGATCGTTCTTTTTATGTAGTAGGCACAGCACCTGGCACAACTGGCATTGCACTTTATGATTCAGAAAGCAATCTGGTAGGACTTCTGGACATCGAAGTAGGTGCAAACACCAACCAGATTAATGCAGCACTAAGCGCAGCACTTCCTAAATCATCAGTCAAAGCAACAACGTCAAACGGGAAAGTAATCTTAAAAGGCAAAGCTAAGGGCGCGGGCGCCGCCGCTAAAGCACGCGAAATCGCAAAGAAGTTTGATCCAGAACTGGTTGATACTGTTAAAATTGAAGGTTCTCAGCAAGTAAATCTCGAGGTTCGTTTTATCGAAGCGCGCCGCACTAAAGGTAAAGATGTTAGTGTAAGAACTGGCTTTAATAAGGGCTCTGGAGCTGCACTTTCCAACGCACCGGACTCAACATTAACAAGCCTGTTAACCGGCGGACTTCCCTTTGGCCAGTTTGTGACAAATATCGTTCAAAGTGGTACAAATGTTGACCTTGCTATTACTGCACTAGAGCAAAAAGGCCTAGCTAGAAGCCTTGCAGAACCAAACTTGGTCGCGCTTTCAGGCGACACAGCTAGTTTTCTCGCAGGCGGTGAATTCCCTATACCTGTTGCGCAGGATGCAGATACAATTTCTGTACAGTTTAAACCTTTTGGTGTTGGCCTAAAATTCACACCAACTGTATTGGATAATGGCCTTATTAATCTAAAACTGGCACCCGAAGTAAGTGAAATTGACCCAACAAATGAAGTAGCAGTTGGGGGTGGCATTTCAGTACCAGGTCTTGTTGTACGCAGAGCAGAAACAACTCTAGAACTCAGAGATGGGCAAACATTCGTATTAGGTGGCCTACTTCAAAAAAGTTCCACATACAACAAACGCCAATTACCTTGGATTGGAGATGTCCCAATCTTAGGTGCGCTATTCCGTAGCTCTGACTTCCAAAAACAAGAAACTGATCTTGTTATCATCGTAACACCACGTTTGGTTAAACCATTGCGCCCTGGCGAAACCCCAGCGACGCCATTGGATAATACTGCACCAGCAAATGAAGCCGAATTCTTTGCCAATGGCACATTGGAAGTAAATCGTGGTCACCTAAGAACACTGGCAGCAGCTAAAAGTGACGTTCTAAAATCAGGCCATGTAATCGAGTTGGAGTAAAAATAATGAATAAAAACAAACTATTACGAACAACAGCAATTGGTGTAATTTTTGTTCTTAGTGGATGCACCTACCTTGATCGCGAGGAAAGCGTAACAAGTTTTGCAGGTGATGCCCAAGCGATTAACAAAGCAAAGCAAACTGTCGATCCATGGAATGAGAACGCCTATAACAATGATATTGGGGGCGATGGCCAAAGACTGGGCGACACTGTCAAACGCTACAAAGAAGGCGAGCAGGAACAAGCCCAAGAAATAGGTAATGTGAGTACAAACTAAAGCTAATTAATAAGAAGCGGAAGAACCGACGGGGATTAGGGAACATGTCGCAAAAAGATGAAAATACTCAGACAAGCAAGTTAGTGCTTGTCTCGCAAGATGCAGAATTGGTGAACCTTGCAAAAGGTGCGATTCCAAATACTGACAGTCAGCAAATGCAAATCATCAGCAAGCCAATCGCTGAAGTTGTCGCTGGTATGCGCAACATTGATGCAACTGCAATGATCGTTGATATTGATGCCACGAAAGTTGAAGACTTCGAAAACCTTCAAAAAATCAAACGTATGGCAGATAACAGCATGGCAATCATTGTTATTTCCAGCAATTTCAGCCCTGCTGCAGCTCGCATTTTGATTCAACTAAAAGTTTCTGACTTCCTTGTTAAGCCGGTGCAAACATCAGACCTCGTTCGTTCTTGTAACAACGCGATGAAAATTAACACCCAAGAATCGCAAGTTCAGCCGCAATTTATGTCATTCATGCCTGCTGCCGGCGGTGTCGGAACCACAGCTATGGCTATTGAAACAGCAGCCATTTTGAATGCCCATGGTTTAAAAATCGGTCGTACAACCTGTATAGTAGACTTGAACTTCCAGCACGGTACATGCGCTGAATATCTGGACATCGAACCACGTTTTGACATTTCAGAAATCGAGAACTCGCCTGAGCGCCTGGACAGACAGTTGCTCGATGTCATGCTTTCAAGACACGATAGTGGCCTATCTGTTATTTGTGCACCAAACCAACCAACAGAAATGCGCTCGTTTAAAGGTGCATTGGTGGTAAAACTGCTGGATCTCGTTTCAGCTTATTTCGACAATGTCGTCATCGATTTACCGCGAACATGGTTTCCATGGACTGAAACAGTAATCACTGGCTCTGACAAACTCTTTGTTGTTGCAGATATGACTGTCCCATCCATTCGCCATTCTCACAGGTTGGTAAAAGCTGTTGAAGAGCGGATTGGCAAACAAGCAAACCCAAAAATCATCGTCAATCGTATGGATTTCCGTAAAAACGCATCAGGTCTTAATGCAGGTGATGTTGAAAACGCGCTTGGCGAATATTTCGCAGGCGGCGTACCAAACAATTACATGCTTGTTCGCGATGCAGTAGACAGAGGCGTCACACTGAGTTCGGTTCAGGCAGATAATAACGTCACACAAGCGCTTTCAGGTATAGTTTTGGCGGGTGAAATGCTCGAAGAAGCACAAAAGCCAAAGAAAGCTGGTTTGATGAGTCTTGGTCGTAATTTATTGAAGCGTAAAGCAGGTTAGGACTTAGATCATGAGCAACCGTTTTTCAGGTCTTCAGACGTTCGATGACGATTTCGACTTCAACGAACCAATGCCAGCACCTGCGCAAAGAGCACCACAAGCTCCCCTCCCCGAGGTGGAAGCATCTGATGCACCAATGGCACCCGACGAAATTCCTCAGGAAGTCAAAAACAAGAAACCTGTCTCGGTGCATGAAATCGGCGCTGGTGAAATAACACCAGCCAAGCAAAAAATTCTTGATGCAAAGATTAAACTTCACAGACAAATGCTCGAAGAATTTAATCTGGTGGCGCTTGAAGAATTACCACGTGATGAGCTGGTCAATGAGATTAGAAAATTTGTAACGGACTACGTTGCAAAAGAGCGTTTACCGCTAAACAATCAGGAGCTAGAAGAATTTGTTGGTACTGTTGTTGATGAAATGACAGGCCTTGGCCCTCTGGAACCTTTGATGCGCAATGATGACATCAGTGATATTCTGATCAATGGCCCAAACAATTGTTTTGCTGAAATCAGCGGCGTTCTTCAGCCAATTACCATTCCATTCAAAGATGAAGCACATTTGGTGCGTATCATTGGCAAAATTGTTGCAGGTGTTGGTCGTCGTATTGATGAATCAAATCCAATGTGTGACGCGCGTATGCCCGATGGCTCACGCTTTAATGCTGCCATTCGTCCAATCACAATTGATGGCCCTCTAGTTTCCATTCGTAAGTTTAAAGAAGATAAGCTTACCCTTGATAAGCTGGTTGGATTTAATGCACTGGCCCCTCAAATGGCTGAGGTTATGCAACATGCGGTTGCAGCACGTATGACCACGATTATTTCAGGCGGCACTGGTACGGGTAAAACCACAATGTTGAACGCATTGTCGGCATTTATCAATCCAAAAGAACGTGTACTTACAATTGAAGATGCCGCTGAATTGACCCTTCAAATCCCTCACGTTGGCAGGATGGAAACAAGACCGCCAAACAATGAGGGTATTGGCGAAATCAAACAGCGTGATCTTGTAAAAAACGCACTTCGCATGCGACCTGACCGCGTTATCCTTGGCGAGGTGCGTGGTGAAGAGTGTTTCGACATGCTTCAGGCGATGAATACAGGTCACGAAGGTTCAATGGCTACCATTCACTCTAACACTTGTCGTGATGCGATTTCTCGTATGGAGCAAATGTTGGGCATGACAGGCATGCCTATGACAGTTGCTTCAATCAGAAGCCAAATTGCAGGTGCTGTGCACTTAATTGTCCAGCTGACGCGATTGTCAGATGGTCAACGTAAAGTGACAAGCATTTCAGAAATTACCGGCATGGAAGGTGACATCATACAGATGCAAGAAATCTTCCGCTATAAACGCACTGGCATGACGGCTGACCATAAAATCCTTGGTCACTTCGAAGCAACAGGCGTACGCCCGCGTTTCCTTGAAGAGCTTGAAGCTATGGGCATTGAACTTGATGGCGAAATCTTTGAACCAGGTATCGAATTATCATGAGCTTTAGCGCACTTTTCGAAAATGGGTTTACGCCAGTACATGCAATGATGCTTGCTGCAGTTTTATTGGCAGTGATCGTTGTTGAACTCGGCTACATGGTGGCTTCACCTGGCGAGAACAGCAAAAAACGCATTAACAGGCGTATGGCTATCGGCGATGGCAAAGAGAAAATGAGTCAGAAAAACATTCTCTTACAATTGCGTAAAGAGCGTGGACTGGATGCAAATGGCATGCTTGTTATGCCGATGAAGCGATTAAATACACTCATTCTGAGATCAGGTTTAACACTGGGTTTAAAAAAACTCGGAATCTATTACGCGATATATTTGATAGCAATGACTGCTGGTATTTTCATCTATTGGCAATCGCCTTCAGTAAGTGCAATTACATTTCCAATTTATACATTTGCCCTGCCTTACTTTTGGCTAAAACGAAAAGCCACTAAAAAGACTTTGGCGTTTGGCGCGCAACTGGCTGACGCGATTGACCTTATTACAAGAAGTTTGAAAGCTGGCCATCCAGTTCCAGTTGCTATCTCAATGGTGGCGCGTGAAATGCCAGACCCAATTGGAACTGAATTCGGCCTTGTTGTAGATGAAGTTACCTATGGTTCAGACCTGGTTACGGCACTTAACAATCTTTATGAACGTGTAGACTTGCCTGATCTTCCCTTGTTGATTTCTTCGATTTCAATTCAATCAACAACAGGTGGTAATTTGAGAGAAATTCTCGAAGGCCTATCATTAGTTGTGCGTGATCGCTTCAAGATGAAGAGGAAAATCAGGGCCATTTCTGCGGAAGGTAGAATGTCGGCCATGTTCCTATCTGCCCTTCCCGTAATTTTATTCTTCGTTCTACAATTAATAATACCTGGTTATTACTCAGGCATCTGGGAAGAAACTCTTACCTGGTATTTAATGGGCGGCCTCGCATTCTGGATGACTCTTGGCAACCTTTTAATTTTCAAAATGATCTCGTTCAAGTTTTAGGTGAAATTTATGGAAAACCTATTTAATGTTATCGACCCTTTACTCCTTGCTTCCGGCATTGGCGGTATCATTTTATTTACAATCGTTTACTTTGCAGCACAGGCATTTTCTGAAACCAAATCCAGATCAGACGTGAAAAAACGGCTAACAGCAAACGAGTCTGTTGAAAACAAATTAGAACTGCAAGAAACCAGCACAAAACCTGACAACAAGCAAAAAAAGCTCACAAATAAAGTTGCTAAAAAAGCCAACGATTTTTATTCAAGTTCTGATCCAAATTCCGTAAAGAAGCTTCGGATGATGCTAATGCAAGCGGGTTATATGAACCCAAGTGCTGTTGGATACTTCATCGCAAGTCGTTTCATAGGTTCAGTTCTTGGCGCAGCAATTGGCAGCTTTATGATCCTGGTGCCATACTCAGGTGAAGGCTTTGCTTTCAAAAGCTGCATCCTGCTATTTGCTGTAGCAATTGGATATTTTGGACCAAATTTTTATATCAGCAACCGTAGTAAAACAATCGAAACCCAAAATCGTCAGGGCTTTCCTGATATCCTCGATTTAATGGTCGTATCCGCTGAAGCAGGTCTGACGATGGAAGCCTCCATTGAGCGTATTTCGATGGAGATTAAAACCACTTATCCAAATCTTAGCACACAATTAAATATGGCGAGTCTGGAAATAAGAGCAGGTCGCCCTATCGATCAAGCATTAAGAGCGTTTGGTGAAAGACTTAGACTTGAGGAAGTTAAAGGCTTTGCAACGATGGTGCAGCAAGCAAAAGAATTAGGGACAAGCGTCTCTGATGCACTACGCGTTTATTCAGATGAAATGCGTCATAAGCGTATGATGATGGCAGAAGAAAAAGCCTATGCCCTACCCGCTAAAATGTCTATTCCTGTAACACTGTTCATATTGCCTATTGTAATTGGCATAGCAGTTATTCCAACGATTGTTCGTTTTAATATTTAAACGCACCAACTTTCTGAATTTTAAAAAGCTTCACTTGTAATAAATCACAGGTGAAGCTTTTTTTGTAAATAAGACACCCAAAGCCTGGTTAACAAAACCTTGCTTAGACTCTAAAATTTAACCAATCTCCTGAACTTTGTTTAAACGTATTTCAGGTAAAGTGTTCCCAATAATAAAAAGAATACCTAATGGGGAATAAACATGAAATCTCAAATCAAAAGCATCTTTGCATGTGTTGTTGTGTCTGGCATTTTGGCAGGGTGCAGCACGAGCGCTATTTCAACACATTCAAATGCGCTGGACCACGCTGGTACAGACAGAAATCAAATTCATACAGAAGAACGCGGAAGCCGAAAGTTTCAGCGTCCTAAGTCTGATCATGTTTCCTTAAAAGGCGATAAGTCAAAAGCATTTTTGGCAGCAGGCCAAGAGCATTTTACCAATCAAAACTTTGGTCTTGCAGAAAAAAACTTCCGCAAGGCAGTTGAAGTAAGAAGTGATAACGCGTCTGCGTGGTTGGGTCTTGCAGCCTCTCTTGATCAGCTTGGCCGTTTTGAATTTTCAGATCGCGCTTATAAGCAGCTTGTTCAACTCAAGAGTAATAACGCACGTGTATTAAATAACATGGGCTATTCGCATTTGTTGCGAGGTGATTATCAAAAAGCGCGCAATCTATTAAATCGCGCTCAACAAATTGATCCTCAGCTTGAAGAAATTCAAGGCAACATTCATCTGCTGGAAAAAACGATACGCAGCTAAAGCATGCAAAAGGTAAATCAGCACTTAATTCAACGCAGACAATCAAAACTTCTTGGTTAGCAGTAAATTTAAAAACTTACGCTAATATCTAAGAGACAGCTCTACAAAGAACCATAAAGCAGGGTAATCTAATGTTAAAAAGAATGAGAAATTTTCTAAAAAATACCTCTGGCAGTATTATGCCAACAATGGCTGTACTTACAATTCCATTAGGTATTGCAGCTGGTGCAGCAGTTGATTACACGCGTTATGTTAATATGCGAAACGAAGTACAAGTTGGCATTGATACCGCTGCACTTGCTACTATTAATGAGCTCCCAAATATCCTAAGCGCTATACCTAGTGACTTAGATGCAGATCAATTTGATGAACGCGCTAGGAATGACTTAAGTAAATATGCTGAAGGTTTTTTAGCAGCAAACATTACAAGCAAACTTGGTAAGGAATCTTATACATTTAATGTCAACTATTCTTCAGGAGATATTGGTGAGAAAAACTTTCTCGAAATTACAGCTAACTTAGAATACGATACAATTTTTGGCGGTGTCAACAGTAAAGATGGTGGTATTTTACTATTCAAAGATACTATTACTGAAACTCTGACGTCTATCGTGAATACAGGCGATAGAACAATTGAAGTTGCACTTGTTATGGATAACTCTGGCTCTATGCAAGGTCGACCAAGGGGTGGTGGTGATCGAAAAATCGACAGCATGAAAGCGGCTACTAAAGTTCTGGTTGACAGATTACACATTGCGACAGTGGGCGGACAATTAGATGATCCCCTAAAGTTTTCGCTAATACCTTTTTCGGGTACCGTGAATGTGGGCAGAGAAGGAAGTCCAAATCTTGCTGGGAACTTCATTGACAGAAGAGGTTTTAACCCAACTCACCATGAAAACTTTGATTGGATGGGGACTTTTCAAACAAATCTAACAAAGCAAGTCCTGCATGGCCACTCAATCACAGTTGGCGGAAGATACCAATCAAGATTTGACGTATTCAGAATGCTTAATAACACACCCTGGGGTGGCTGTGTAGAAATGCGCCCTTGGCCGCACAATATACTCGATACATATGTAGAGGACTCTGGAAGTTATAGTGAGATTAACGGCACCAGATTTACTAAAAATGATGATAGTAACGTAGAAATTCCTGGCACAACTAACACTGGGAGTAGCGCTCTATTTGTTCCTTATTTTGCTCCAGATGAACCTGATTCAAGATTTGCTGAAAGACGTGAACGAGGTAATAGAGATGTAAGAGATCCAATTACCAATGTAGACCACGATCCTGATAATGATAAGTACCGTAATAGTTATTTGTATGATTTTAGGGATGCTAACAACAATCAGTTATACACGAGACAGAATAGTAATAATTTTGCATTCGGAGTTAATTTTGCAAATAGGCAAGTTGAACGTACAAACTGGATGTTTAAGTACCAAAGAGATTTAAGAGTTGAAGAGATTAACACATACAGAGGGCTTGGCTCTAGATTACGTAGAACTGGATTTAGCGACAGTTCTGGACCAAACTATGGCTGCACAACGCAAGCAATTACGCCTCTTACAACCAATCAGACAACTATAACTAATGCTATTGATTCCATGGAAGCAAGCGGGTTTACAAACATTCAACAAGGCTTAACATGGGGTTGGCGCACTTTAAGCGAAGGTTTGCCATTTGACCAAGGTAGACCAAGAGATAATCGTGTGAATCTAAAGTTCATTATTCTCTTAACAGATGGTAATAACTTTTATCAGCTAGACAGACGCGATGAGGACAATAATATCGAAGATAAAACTCCGAACGTTTCCGCATATGGTGCATGGGGTTACACAAGGCCAGACTCACATCCTTTAAGACATGCAGTCAGTAACAGACCAACTCATAACAGAATGGCTGATGGTGTAGAACCGGCAGACTTGATTGGCACGATCTATGAAGGTCAAACCTTTGATCTAACACCAGATGATCAGACTGAGTTCCGCGCACTTATGAATGTTCACACAGCACAAGCATGTGAAAACGTTAAGAATGACGGTATTTCAATTTACACAATCGCGTATGACTTAAGTGGTACAGTTGAAAGCAACCCAACTAAACGCCTAATGGACGCCTGTTCAGGCTCTGGTAGAATTGATAAAAAAGAACTTGTCACAAACGTTCAGTTTTACCACGATGCAGAAAACGCAGACTTATCTGATACTTTTAGACAGATTGCATCTTCAATTTCAGCAATTCGCCTTACAAAATAACTCAAAAAAGCCCGCTTATCTTAGCGGGCTTTTTTGTATGCGCTCATCATCCATATTTACTTGAGATGGCAACACTGGCAACAACAATTAAACTACCTGATATCTGAATAAAGTTCATCGCTTCGCCAAACAAAACCCAAGTCATACAAAATGCTACAACGGGCACCAGAAAGAAAAGTGAGGCAACTGAAGAACTATCTCCTTGTTTGATTAAGTACATTAAAAGTGCAACTGCACCGACGGACAAAACCACAACAAGCCAGGCAAGCGATAATATTGTGTTCAGCGTCCACACCACATGCTGACTCTCTGTTGTTAAAGATAAAATCAACATCAGCACGCCCGCCCCTAAAAACTGAGCGCTCGTCCCTACCCATAAGTTAAGACTTGTGACACAACGTTTTTGATAAACAGATCCAATGCTGATACCGAGTGTAGCGATTAAGCCAGCAGAAAAAGTCTCAAGAGTTACGCCAGGGATTGCCTCATAGATATCAAATTCTGGAAAGAGAACCATAAAGATACCAAAGAGTGCAGTAGCGAAAAAGAAAGCTCTAAACAGACTAAGCCGTTCTCTCATCACAATCCAAGCTATCAGTGCCGTGAAGAATGGTTGCAGCGCAACAATCAATGCAGAAATACCAGCGGGCATGCCTTTGGAAACCGCATAAAAAACACCACCCAAATACAAACCATGCATTAAAACACCAACCCCCATTGAGTGTGCAAACTGATGCCAGTCAATATTCTTGGGCCTCAAATACAAAAGTACCAAGGCGCTTAAAATAAACAATGCTACCGCAAAACGCAGACCTAAAAACGTAAATGGCTCTGCATCTGTTGTTCCAAAGCGCGCCGCTGGAAACCCTGTTGCCCAAAGAAATACAAAGATAATGGGAGCCAGCTTGATAATAAGGTTTGTTGATTTTGACACGCATTCGGCTCCACTATTTACAAAACTATAAATGACGTGTGAGTTTCATCAAATGACGTATGGAAGATGCGCACAGCTTTCGTTATGAATATGCTGAAATGGAACATGGATACATCAAACATGAACATGGATGAAGACAGGGCTGTAAGGGTTCAACAGGCCATTGATATAAAAACCAAGCCACCAGGCTCCCTGGGTGCGCTTGAACGGCTTGCGTTACAAATGGCAGTGGCACAAAAAACTGATAATCCTGTTGCAGATCCGGCTCGTCTTTTATTATTTGCGGGCGATCACGGATTGGTCGAGGAAGGCGTTTCTGCCTGGCCGAGCGAAGTAACGGCACAAATGGTTTTAAATTTCCTCGCAGGTGGTGCGGCTGCAAACGTTTTTGCAAAATCAAACAGAATGGATATCTCTGTTGTTGATGCAGGCGTCATGGCAGACTTGCCCGATCATCCTGATTTATACCGTGCAAATATTCGAAAGGGTACTCGGAACGCTTTAAAAGAAAACGCACTCACACTCGAAGAAGTAAGTGCGGCTTTAGTCTTTGGCGAAGAGCTTGCAAGTGATGAAGTTTCCGTTGGCACTAAAGTCATAGCCTTAGGAGAAATGGGAATTGGTAACACCTCGTCAGCGGCCCTTCTCGCTCATGCGATAGAAGGCATTGACCTTGAAATTTTAACAGGCCCTGGTGCTGGTCTCGATGGTGCGGGTGTAAACAAGAAGCAGGAAATACTAAAGAAAACTGCTGAACGCAGACCTGGAAAACTTGAATCTATGGATGCACTTTGTGCATTTGGTGGATTGGAAATTGCCTGTATGGCAGGTGCCTTGATTGGCGCAGCTCAAGCCAATGCTGTTGTACTTGTAGACGGTTTCATCGCAACCGCAGCCGCATTATGCGCCTTGAAAATGCACCCTG
>CALAIO010000193.1 GCA_937923355.1 uncultured Rhizobiaceae group bacterium
ACTTGCGCTGGCATTGAGTTTGGTAATGAAAAATAAGGCTGCTGATCATCCGGGTTCCCGGGGTCCGTTTAGGGCACAATTAAAATTACTAGATGAACAACAACTTTGAAACATGTCGTTTCAAAGAGCGGAGAAACTGTGTCATGACATATGAGGGGGATGTTAGTTGCAAAGAATGTTTTTCAGCATTGCAACAAAATCAACATGCTCAACTTGTAGACGTGCGCACAGTGCCTGAATGGATTTTTGTTGGAACACCTGATTTGGAGCAGCTTGGAAAACAAGTGCATACCATCGAGTGGCAGCAGTTTCCGAACATGCAGGTCAATCCGGAGTTCGTCGAAAAAGTAGCCATGGCTACAGAAGCCATTGGTGCTGACAAGAATGCTGAAATTTATTGTCTTTGTCGCTCCGGCGTTCGGAGCATTGCAGCGGCGCAGGCCTTAACAGCGGCTGGTTTCACAAAAGCATACAACGTGCTTGCCGGTTTTGAAGGGGATCATAATCATGAAGGGAGGAGAGGGACTGTCGCAGGATGGAAGTTTGACCAACTGCCCTGGGGACAAAGATGATGCTTTCACAAGCAGCTACCAAAGCAAGATTTTAAAAAGACGAAAATAAAACAAACAAAATTTCTAAAAGAGGCAATTACCAACAATGAACCAGATCAATGAAACTGACCATACTCAAACAAATAAAAAAGACACATGGTCAAAAATATCTGGTCCGGATCTGGCTAAAATGAATTTTAAGATACAAGATGAACCAACAAAAGATGAGCAACATTGCCCATCAATAAAAAAAGCGGGAGGGAATGAAGACGTGGGGGACAACAAGAAAAAAGGTTCTGGAAAATCACCTGAGCAGCAATGGCAAAGAATTAGAAAAAAGCTTCAGATTAAGCTAGGCCAGGATGTTTTTGATAGCTGGTTTGGCCGCTTGAAAATTTACTGTGTTGAAGGTGGTGTTGCTTCTCACAGTGTTCCTACAGCATTTTTGAAAAGCTGGATTTTGTCAAAATACCGCGATGTTCTTCTGGAGCTTTGGCAGGAAGAAGATAAATCCGTACTTCGCGTCGACGTTGCCATTCGCAAGCCAACCGTTCAGCCGCTCGCGACTGAAGAAGCTGCGGCAAAGGCGGAAGCTGTTAAAAAGAAAACTGCTGAAACCAATCCAAACCCGATGTTGTCGATGCGCGGCTTTGGAACTCGCAATACTAGCAGAAACATTGAACAGACCTCTGGTTTTTCTGGCTCGCCTCTTGATACAAAGCATACGTTCGAAAGCTTCATTGAAGGAAATTCAAACCGTATGGTCCATGCAGCGGCGCGCACGATTGCAGATGACATTACCGCTTCACATTTTAATCCGCTTATTATTCATGCTGGTGTTGGCCTTGGTAAAACGCACATTCTGCAAGCGATCGCCTGGCGCGTACGTAACAAAAACCCAAAGGCACGTGTCCTTTATCTAACTGCTGAATATTTCATGTGGCGTTTTGCGTCTGCCATTCGCGACAAAACCGCCCTTACGTTGAAAGAGTCATTACGTGATATCGATATTCTTCTCATTGATGATCTGCAATTCTTGCAAGGCCAATCCATTCAGGCAGAGTTTTGCCACTTGCTGAATGAGTTGATTGATAGTGCGCGTCAGGTCGTTGTGGCGGCTGATCGCCCACCGAGTGAGTTGGAAAGTCTCGATGAGCGTGTTCGTTCACGTCTCAAAGGGGGTGTCACCCTTGAAATGAAGGCACCTGATTATGAAACACGCAAGGAAATTTTGAATATCCGCTACAAGGAAGCAAAAGCCGAGCAACCTAATTTGAACATTCCGGAAGATATTCTGCACTATGTCGCGCGTCAGGTTTCTTCTAGCGGCCGTGATGTTGAAGGTGCTTTTAATCAGCTTTTGGTACAGCATCAGTTTTCAGAAGGTAGCATGAGCCTGGAAGAGCTGGATAAAATTCTTGCACACCTCATTAAATCCGCAGACACAAAACGCGTTCGCATAGAGGATATTCAGAAAATCGTTGCACGTCAGTTTAATGTAAGCAAAAACGATCTGCTTTCTAATCGCAGAACACGTGTGATTGTGAGGCCAAGACAAATTGCAATGTATCTTGCAAAGGTCATGACACCGCGTTCATTACCGGAGATAGGCAGACGTTTTGGTGGTCGAGATCATACGACAGTGCTTCACGCAGTTCGCAAGATTGAATCCATGACATCTGACGATCAAAAGCTTGAGCATGAGATTGAATTATTAAAACGTCTTATTCTGGAGTAAGCGCCTTATAAAGTTTGGGGCTAGGGGAAAAACGAGCATTGGGGGATGTCTTGGTTTTCCCCAACAGCTTTAAGCCTTTACCCTTGAAAAATGTGTCATTTTTCCCCACTCTATATTTAAGAGTATGGGCTGTTAGCATTTCATTGCAAACGCAGCTGTAATTTCCCAGGAGTTATGCCGCAATGCGCGTTACGATTGAACAATCAAATCTATTGAAATCGCTTGGACATGTTTACCGTGTTGTTGAGCGTCGCAATACAATTCCTATTCTTTCAAATGTTTTGCTAAAGGCAGAAGGTGGCGACCTTCACCTAAAAGCAACAGATCTCGATTTGGAGATTTATGAAAAAACACCAGCCGTTGTAGAGCAACCAGGTAGCACCACTGTTCCAGCGCATATGTTGTATGAAATTATCCGTAAACTGCCAGGCGGTTCAGAAGTGATGCTATCCATTGATGGTGATAGCTCAACCATGAAAATAGCTTCTGGTCGCTCTCAGTTCACTTTGCAGATGCTGCCGGTCGAGGATTTCCCTGATATTTCTGCTGGCGAATTCAGTCACAGTTTTGCTTGTGCAACAGGCGAATTGAAAAAACTTATTAGCCACACACAATTTGCAATCTCAACGGAAGAAACGCGTTATTACCTGAACGGTATTTTCTTACACACAGTTGAAGACGATGGCGAGACAGTGCTTCGCGCTGTCGCAACAGACGGACACAGACTGGCACGCTCACAAACAACTGCCCCAGATGGTGCCGATGGAATGCCTGGCATTATCATTCCGCGCAAGGCAGTGGGTGAAATTCAGCGTCTTGTAGAAGACCCTGACGCAGCTGTTCATGTAGAACTCTCAGACAGTAAAATTCGTTTAAGCGTCGGTGAAACTGTTCTGACTTCAAAGCTCATTGATGGAACCTTCCCTGACTATAATCGTGTGATTCCGGCAGGAAACGACAAGGCGCTTGTGATGGAACGTTCGATTTTTGCAAGTGCGGTTGATCGTGTTTCTACCATTTCATCTGAGCGCGGTCGGGCAGTAAAACTAGCCTTGAGCGAAGGGCAGATGGTCTTGTCGGTCAATAACCCTGATTCAGGTACTGCCGAAGAAGAGATTGCTGTAAATTACAAATCAGATGATTTGCAAATTGGTTTTAACTCCCGTTACCTGCTGGACATTACCAATCAGCTTACAGGCGAAGAAGCGACTTTCATGCTTTCAGATCCAGGGTCTCCAACTCTGATTAAGGACTCTGATGAAAGCGGCGCTATCTATGTCCTAATGCCGATGCGCGTTTAATTTTATTTTCCGCAAAGGCGGTGACCTTTGAACTCCGTCTATATTGAAAAACTCAAGCTCACAACATTTCGCAATCATGCGGCGATGTCTGTTGATCTTGGGTCTTCGCACGTAGTTCTGACAGGTGAGAATGGCGCAGGCAAAACCAATATTCTGGAAGCAGTTTCTTTCTTGTCTCCAGGTCGCGGGCTTCGAAGAACCTCTTATGACAAAGTCGGCAAGGCGGGCGAAAGCGGCGCATGGACGGTTTTTGCACAAATGCAAGGGGCGCAGGGTGACGTGAAAATCGGAACTGGGTTGCAGGAAACAGCCTTCGGGGTGGAAACATCCAGAAAAGTGCATATCAATGGCGCCCAGGCCAAAACGTCCGATGAACTTTTGGAGCATTCGCGTATTCTTTGGCTTACACCCTCTATGGACGGGTTGTTTACAGGAGCAACAAGTGACCGAAGACGCTTTCTGGATAGATTGGTGTTGGCTGTCGACCCAAGGCACGGCAGGCGCGTGGGTGATTATGAAAAATCAATGCGTGCACGCAACAAGCTTTTAAGCGAAGACTATCCGGATCAAACCTGGCTTGATGCGACAGAGGCGCAATTAGCGGAGCTTGGTGTTGCAGTAGCTTCGGCAAGATATGAATTGGTAAACCTCTTGTCAGAAACCATTGTGCGCAACAATGATCCCGATAGCCCTTTTCCGGATGCGCTGGTCTCAATCTCGGGAAGTCTCGAAAACGAAATTGGTGAAGTTTCTGCAACTGATTTGGAAGTGGAATATCTTGATCGTCTAAGAAATAATCGCCGAATTGATGCAAGGGCCGGTCGTACTCTCGAAGGGCCACACCGTTCAGATTTGGTTGTGCAACATAGACCCAAAGCCATGCCTGCATCTCAATGTTCAACCGGTGAGCAAAAGGCACTTTTAATCGGATTGCTCTTGGCGCATGCAAGACTGGTTGGAGAAATGCACGATGCAACGCCAATCCTTCTCTTGGATGAAGTGGCAGCCCATTTGGATGAGGGTAGAAGAGCCGCACTTTATGACATGATCGATGCGCTGGGGTGTCAGGCCTGGATGACGGGTACAGACCGTGATTTATTCAAGGCATTGGATAACAGGGCAATTTTCTTAACCGTCGAGGATGGCAAGGTAACATCATGAAAATCTGCACAAAAACTTGCCTGAACTTGTGTTTTACCCCTGCGACAGGGTGGTCTATTGTGTGACAACTGATAAGTACCCATATGTAAAGAAATACAAAAAGAACGTAAGTCATGACTGTAGAAACACCCCTTCTTGATACGATCAATCTTCCTGAAGATCTTAGAAAAGTCAGTGAAGATCAGCTCCCGCAGGTAGCAGATGAAGTTCGAACAGAAATGATTGATTCTGTTTCCCAGACAGGGGGGCATTTAGGTGCAGGGCTTGGTGTCGTCGAGCTTACAACTGCCATTCATTATGTTTTTAATAC